>CALFYN010000732.1 GCA_937952345.1 uncultured Acidobacteriota bacterium | reverse complement strand
GGCTTCGCTGGAGGCGGTGACGGTGGCCTGGCGGGCGAGGTCGGCGGGATCGTCGTTGGTCCAGCCGGGGAGGAAGCAATCTTCGCGGAGGAGGGCGCGGCGGAGTTCGGGGGCGTAGCGGGCGGCGAGTTCGCGGGGGGTGCATTGGAAGCGGCGGCAGAGCGCGGCGGCGACGCCTACGCCCTGGCCGACGATGGCTCCGGTGCGGAGAACGCGGGTGGAGGAGAAGGCGACGTAGCTGGCGGAGATGGGGCGTCCGGCCATGAGGAGGTTTGATACGTTGCGCGAGTAGCAGGCGCGGAGGGGGATGCCGTAGGGGATGACGCCCGCGGATTCCCAGGAAGGTTTGGTGTTGGGTTTGGAGCGGGCCATGATGCCGCCGGGCTTGTGGACATCGATGTACCAGCAGCCGAAGGCAATGGAGTCGGGGTGGACTTTGGGGTTCTGGAGATCGTGCTGGGTGAGGATGTAATCGCCGAGGAGGCGGCGGGCTTCGCGTTTGTAGAGCCAGAAGCTGACGAAATCGAGGCCGTATTTGGCGGCGTTGGCTTTGTTGGGGCAGTGGTTCTTGATGTGGTCCCAGACGCCGAGCAACTGGCGGAGGGCTTCGTGCTTGATCTCTTCGTTGTCGTTGATCTGATGGTGGGGGAGGCCGACTTCAATCCACCAATAGCCGCCATCGATGCGGGTGTGATTGCGGCCGGTGAGATCGGCTTCGGCGGGGAAGGAAGCGGCCCACGCGGGGCGGCGGAATTCGAGAGGGACGTTGGCTTCGCGGGCACGGAAGAAGAGGGTGCTACCCATTTGAGGCTGGGCGGCGGCGGATTCGGGGGCTTCGGGCTCATTGTATTGGGAGCGGGATTCCATGCCCCAGTGGTAGTCGGCTCCAGCGCGATAGCCGACGGCTCCGTCGCCGGTGGCATCGATGAAGAGAGGGGCGGTGAAGATGTACTGGCGTTCGGAACCCATTTGCACACCATGGAGGGCGAGGATGGTGGAGGGATCTTTCATCTCGACCTCGCGGACGGTGGTATTGAGGAAGAGAGTGAGGTTGGGCTCGCGGACACAACGGTCGTAGAGGACGAGATCCCACTGGGAGTTCATGAGCCCTTCGATGTAGGGTTCGTGATTGAACTTGCGCTCTTCGGTGTGAAACTCTTCGAGGATGCCCATCTCCTTGGACCAGACGTTGTGATTGGTGCTGACTTCGGGGTAGAGGCGCACTTCGCTGGATGAATTGCCGCCGAGCATGGAGCGCTCGTGGACGAGAGCGACTTTGGCACCGGCGCGGGCGGCGGCGATGGCGGCGCAGGTTCCGGCGATGCCTCCGCCGGCAACGACGATGTCGAAGTCGCGGCGGTGGGTGTGCTCTTTCGAGGTGAGGATATAGCCGCCGAGCGGGCCGGGGCGGCGATCGTTGGCGGGGGCTTGGGCCTGGGATGCGGAGGGGGTGAACCAGGCGAGGAGGGATTCGAAGAGGGAACGGCGGCGGAAGTTCATTGGCGATCCCCATTGTAGAATGGGGCCATGTCATTTTCGCGCCGTGCACTGTTGCGGCAATCCGCGTGTGGATTCGGGCTGCTGGGCCTGCGTTCGTTGTTGGACGGGGCCGTTGTGTCTCCGCTGGCTCCGCGGGCTCCGCATTTTGCGCCGCGGGTGAAGCGGGTGATCTTTTTGTTTATGCATGGCGGGCCGTCGAGTATCGACACGTTCGATCCGAAGGAGCGGCTGGAGCGGGACAACGGGAAGCCGGTGCCGTTCAAGCGCGGACTGACGTTCGGTGAGAATGCGGTGAGCGGGCTGATGAAGATGCAGTGGCCGTTCGCGCGGGCGGGGCAAAGCGGGCTGCCGGTGAGCGATCTGTTTCCGCATGTGCGCGAGTGTGTGGATGATTTGTGCGTGATCCGGTCGATGGTGGGGGATGGGGTGGATCATGGCGCGGCGCTGCTGCAACTGCACACGGGGATGTTTTCGTTCAAGCGGCCGAGCATGGGGAGTTGGGTGTTGTACGGGTTGGGGACGGAGAATCAGAATCTGCCGGGGTTCGTCACGATCAAGCCGTCGTTGGGGCATGGCGGGCAGAACAACTGGAGCTCGAGTTTTCTGCCGGGTCAGTTTCAAGGAACGGCGATTGGGAATTCGGGGATGAAGGTGGAAGAGATTTCGCCGGAGCCGGTGCCGTATCTGCAATCGAAGGGATTGCCGGCGGAGCATCAGCGCTATGAACTGGACATGCTGCAGAACATGAACCGGCGGCATGCGGAGCGAAACCAGGGGGATGGGGAATTGGAAGCGCGGATTGCGGCGCTGGAACTGGCGTTTCGGATGCAGTCTGCTGCCCCCGAATTGATTGACTTCGCTGATGAGACAGCGGACACGCTCCAAATGTATGGCGTGGATCGCCCCACTCCTGGAAACGGCGGACGAGGATCGGGCGGCACGGACACTTACGCATCCTTTGCGCGGAATTGCCTGCTGGCCCGCCGCATGGTGGAGCGTGGCGTGCGGTTCATCAACATCATCCACGCATCGTGGGACCATCACGCCAATCTGGACAAGGAAC
>CALFYN010000731.1 GCA_937952345.1 uncultured Acidobacteriota bacterium | reverse complement strand
CTGGCGCCGAATTCCGCGCAGGCGCATCTGCTACTGGCAAAGGCCTACACGCGACTGGGCCGCGCGGCGGAGGCCAGACCGCATTTTGAAGCCGCTTCCCGGTTGGAGGCCGCTGGGCAAGGTATCACGCCGTAGCGTGATGGACTTGCCTGACGTGAATCCGCGTTACGGTCAAGGGCTGTGGTACTCTGCCCAAACATAGGAGCCACCTGAAAATGACCGATCCAGCTATCGCCGCACTTGCGCCCGGATGCTGCAGGAAGCCGGCATCCCCCGATTTGAAATATGTGCCTATCGGAAGCATCCCGTACAAAGTCCAGACTTCCGACGACTGGTGGAAACTTGCCGCCAAAGACCAGGTCAAGGCTTCAGGCCTCAATGCGCTGCAGCTATGCGCCTTCAATTTCAAGACGTCCGTACCCGCCGAAATCAACTGGTATCTCTACCACAAGGTGGGATGCCGCAAGACGACACCCGACCGGAAAAACTTCATGTTCCACTCCGACGCCAACCCGGGCATTGTCCATCTGCCCGTGCTGCAAGGAGAGGAAATCGTCGTCATCGGACAGCCGCCCGCCGAGCCTCCACTGAAGATGTGGTTTGGGGTCGGGGAAAAGCATGGCGGGATTCTCGGCATCGCCGGCAAGGAGAACATCAACGGCGTGCTGTTCGCCGCGCACCGCTTCCCCGAATGCATGGGCTTCATGTCCGAAGGCTGGCGCGTCGGCCCCGGCCTTGGCGGCGGCATTGGACTCACCGGGATCATCGTCACCGGCATGGACAAGCACAACGAATTGAACGGGTACGTAAAATCCGCGGACTGGGATTTCAACCTCAGCGTGGGCGTGAACGCGGGCAAGGCGCTCAAGCTCGGCAAGCTCGCCCCCGCCATCAAGTTCTTCAAGAGCCTGAATGTCGGCAAAGTAGCGGCTTTTAGCTCCAAAATGAAACAAATCGGAGCCAATGCTGAGAAAACCGCCGAGTTGGTCAAGCAATTGCGCGGGCTGAAGGAATCCATGGGGCTGAACAGCGATCAGCTCGATGTGTTCGCCTTCGATATCCCCTTCGTCCCGGGGACGCTGGAAGTGTCCTTCTTCTGGGTCGCATCCGAGTACCGCAGCCTTGGCCTGGTGAATGGCTGAGCTTATGCGTTCATTTCGGCCAGGATGTTGAGATCCAGCCGGCCTGTATAGATCGCCATGCCGAGCGCGGCGTGGATGCCGAGTTTCTGCAACTCGCGCACGTCATCGTAAGTCGTAATGCCGCCGGCGGCGGTGATCTCATGGCTCGTCGCCGCCCGTAGCCGCCGGAACCAGTCGAGATCGGTGCCCTGCATCATCCCTTCCTTGTCCACATAGGTACAGAGGAAGCCGCCGCAGTAGGGTTCCAGATCCTGGATCACCGTCTCCGCTGTCAACTGCGTGGACTCCCGCCAACCCTTCACCACGATCCGTCCGTCCTTGGAATCGAGGGCGATGAGGATCTGCTCCTTGCCCACCGCGCCGGCGATGGATTCCAGCAGTTCGCGGTGGATCCCATCCGGCCGGAACGCCGCGGTGCCGACAATCACCTTGCGCGCGCCTTGAGCGATGAGCTTTGCCGCACGTTCCGGCGTGCGCACGCCGCCGCCCACGCGCGTCACGGCCCGTGCCGCCAGGAACTCCACCAGCGCATCGTTCTCGCCGCGGCCAATAGCCGCATCCAGGTCAATCACTTGAATCACGGGGAAGGCGGCGAATGTTTTGAGCATCTCCTCCGGGGTACCCCCCTCCAGCGCCTTATCGCGGCCCTGTACGAGTTGCACCACTTTCCCGTCCATCAAATCAATGCAAGGGATAATCAAGCCATTTTCCTCACGGGAATGCCGTTCTTTTCCAGATATTCCTTTAAATCATTCACGGTGTACGTACCGTAGTGAAAAATGGAAGCCGCCAGGGCAGCGTCCGCCTCGCCTTCGGTCAGCACCTTGAGAAAGTGCTCGGGCTTGCCCGCTCCGCCGCTGGCAATGATGGGGATGTGCGTAGCCCGCGAAATCGCCCGGGTCAACTCGCAATCGAACCCCGTTTGCACGCCATCGGCGTCCATGGAAGTCAGCAGCACTTCGCCCGCGCCCAGTTCCTCACCGCGTTGCGCCCACTCCACCGCGTCCATGCCCTCATCGGTTCTGCCGCCATGGGTGTACACGTTCCAGCCCCCGCCGGGGCGGCGTTTGGCGTCAATCGCCAGCACCACGGCCTGCGCCCCGAATTCTTCGCTCAGTTCGGAAATGAGTTCCGGACGCCGCACCGCGGCGGTATTCACACTGACCTTGTCCGCCCCGGCCAGCAGAATCTTGCGCCCGTCCAGAACCGAACGGATGCCCCCGCCCACGGTGAGCGGAATGAACACCTTTCGCGCCGTTCGCGCCACGACATCCACCATGGTGTCGCGATGGTCGCTGGACGCCGTGATATCGAGAAACACCAACTCGTCCGCCGATTGCTCGTTGTACCGCTCGGCAAGTTCCACCGGATCGCCGGCGTCGCGGAGATTGACGAAATGAATGCCTTTGACAACGCGGCCATCGGTCACGTCGAGGCAAGGGATGATGCGCTTGGCGAGCATGGCTTAGAAATCCACGAAATTCTTCACAATTCGCAAACCAAGAGGCCCGGACTTTTCCGGATGAAACTGCACGCCGAAGAGATTGTCGCTCTCGACGACGGCAGTGTACGGAACACCGTACTCGCAGGTGGCGGCCGTGGCCGGCCCGACCGGGGCATAAAAACTGTGCGCGAAGTACAGATGCGGCTTCGGCCCCAGATTGTGCAACAACGCCGTGTCCGGCTTCGGAACAATCTCGTTCCACCCCATGTGCGGAATGCGCAGATCGTGCGAGAAGCGCTTCACGACACCGGGCAGCAGATTCAACCCCTGCAACTCCGGCGCCTCCTCGCTGCGCTCATACAAAGCCTGCAAGCCGAGGCAAATTCCCAAGAACGGCACACCAAGGCCGATCACCTTGCGGATCGGCTCATGCATTTCCATCATTTCGAGCGCGCGCATCATCTGGCCAAAGTGGCCTACGCCGGGCAATATCACTTTCGAAGCCGCGCGCAACTGTTCGGGAGTGTGAACCAAGCGGTACGGAGCGCCGATCTCGGCCAGCGTGTTCTGCACACTGCGCAAGTTCCCTGCCCCGTAGTCGATGATGCCGATCATAACAGTCCTTTGGTCGATGGCAATTGATCTTTGAGGCGCTGGTCTTTCGAACAGGCGTATTTCATCGCCCGCGCAAAGCATTTGAAGATGGCTTCGATTTTGTGATGGCTCGATCGTCCGTACATGATCTTGGCATGCACGTTCGCGCCGCAATGATTCACGAAACCATCGAAGAAATCGTGGACCAGTTCCACCTGCAGGTCGCCCACAAGGCGCACTTTGACGAGGTCCGAATAGACAAGAGCGGGGCGGCCGCCCAGATCGACAGCCGTAACGGCAAGCGTCTCATCCATCGTTTGGACAAAATATCCGGCACGGTTGATGCCTTTGCGGTCGCCGAGAGCCTTGGAGAAAAGCTGCCCCAGCGCGATGCCGCAATCTTCCACCGTGTGATGCTGGTCCACATCCAGATCGCCCGTGGCATGCAGCGTCAGATCGAAGCCGCCGTGTTTGGTGAACAACTCCAGCATGTGATCGAAGAAGCGGACGCCGGTGCGGATGTCATAGCGGCCCTTGCCCTCGATCTTCAGCGATCCGGTGATCTGCGTCTCCTTCGTGATGCGTTCGAGCTTAGCGGTTCGCAAGAAAAGTCTCCAATTGATTAATGTCCTCGAGAACGGCAACCGCGTTTTCGGCGGCGAACAATTCGAGCAACTCCCCGCGCCGCCCGTGCGATTGGCTGGCCACGCCAACAAACGGAACTCCCGCGCGGCGGGCGCAACGCGCATCGTCGACAGTGTCGCCAACATACCAGAGCTGCCGGCCCGGATGCATCCCCTGAACAATGTGCAACCCCTCGGGGTCGGGCTTGCCGCGTTCCACGTCATCGGCCGTCAGAATGGGATCAAAGCGTACCCCATTCGCCCAGCGGTCAATCGAAAGCATCGCTTCATAGCGCGGCCGCCCCGTGTACACGCCCAAATCGCAGCGCGAGGCAAGCGATTCCAACGCGCCATCGCGCGCAATCCACTTCTCGCGCCGGATCAGGCCGTTCCCGTCCGTGCCCAGAAAAATGCTCTGGAAATAGTCGATGACGGTTTGGTATTCCACTTCCACGCCAAGATCCGAGGCCATCCGCTGCGACAGCTTCCAGTCGTTATTCCATCCGCCGGCGTTCTTGTAGACCTGAATCATGTCGTAGGTGACGGGCTTGCCGGTGAAATATTCCACGGTCTGGCGGATGGATTCGCGATAGGACTCGGTCACTTCCACCAGCACGCCATCCATGTCGAAGACGATCAGATCACGCATGGCGCCACACCGTTTCCAATGCATCCAGGAAGCGCCGCGCATGCTCCCGCGTACCCGTGGTGACGCGCACGCAACCGGCGATTTCATAGCTCCGGTCGCGAACCAGCACCCCCATATCGCGCAATTTATCCCGTACCTCAACGGCCCGATCCCCAGCACGAAACAGGACGAAGTTCGCCTCGCTCGGATAGTAGGCGATGCCCAGCCGGTCAAGCCCGGCATAGATCATCTGGCGCGCTTCCAGCGCCTCGGCGACATACTGCGAAACATACTCCGTATCGGCCACAGCGGCGCGCGCCGCAATCGCCGCCAGCGTGTTTACGCTATACGGGGACTGCGCCTTGCGCATGTGCCCGGCGTTGGCCGCCTGGGTCAGAATCACGCCCATACGCATGGCGGCCATGCCGTAGGCCTTCGAAAACGTGCGGCTCACGAACAGGTTCGGATACTC
>CALFYN010000730.1 GCA_937952345.1 uncultured Acidobacteriota bacterium | reverse complement strand
CGCACCAGCTTGAGGATTTCCTGCTGTCGAAGCCGTTTCAGCATCATGGTTAATCGCGCATTGCGGCCAGGCGAGTCTTCGCTTCGGCGAACGCGGCTGCCACCGCATCCGGTCCGGTGCCGCCCTTGAGGCCCCGCGTCTTGATGCCTTCGGAAGGATCGAGGAGCTGCGCCATTTCCGGCGTGAAATGTTCCGAGAACGCGGTGAGGTCGGCGGCCGTCCAATCCTTGGCATTCTTGCCCGCGCGCACGCTTTCCAGAACTAGGCGGCCGACCACCTTGTGCGCCTGATGAAACGGCATTCCCGCGCGCGCCAGCGCATCGGCCAGATCGGTGGCCACGGCCCAGGAATCCTCCACAGCCTTGCGCGTCACTTCCGGCTTCAGCACCGCGGTCTGCACCACGGCCACGGCCATCTCGAGCGACCGCAGCAACTGGCTCACCACTTCGAACAGCGGTTCCTTGTCCTCTTGCATGTCGCGGTTGTAGGTCATCGGCAGACCCTTCATCGTGACCAGCAGGCCCATGTATCCGCCGAACACGCGGCCCGCCTTGCCGCGGATCAATTCCAGCGAATCGGGGTTGCGCTTCTGCGGCATCATGCTCGAGCCGCTGGTGACGCCATCGCCCAGATCCATGAAGCCGAATTCCTCGCCGGTGTAGAGAATCCAATCTTCCGCCAGCCGGCTCAGATGCAGCATGATGAGGTTCGCCGCATGCTCGAAGTCGAGGAGGAAATCGCGGTCGCCCGACACATCCATCGAATTGCGTGTCACCCCGGCGAAGCCCAGTTCCTCGGCCACGGCTTCGCGGTCGATGGGAAATCCGCTGCCGGCCAGTGCGCCCGAACCCAACGGCATCACGTTGACACGGCGCCGCGCATCGCCCAGCCGCTCCCAATCGCGAGCGAACATCTCAAAGTACGCCAGCAGGTAGTGCGTCCACAGCACAGGCTGCGCGCGCCGCGTATGTGTGTAGCCGGGTATCAACGCATCGGGATAGCGCTCGGCCAAGGCGAGCAGTTCGTGCATCAATCCGGTGAGCAACTCACCCGCTTCGTCGATTTGCTCGCGCAGCCAAAGCCGCACATCCAGCGAGACCTGATCGTTGCGGCTGCGGCCGGTATGAATCTTATCCGCGAGATCGGCGCCCAGGCGTTCCTTCAGCTTGCGGATCACCACCGTGTGCACATCTTCTTCGGCGGCGTTCGCGAAAAATGCCGGATCCTTCGCTTCCTCTCGCATCGCCTCCAGCGCATTCACCAGCGCGGAACATTCTTCCTCGCTCAGAATTCCAATCTTGCGCAGCCCGCGCGCGTGCGCCGCCGATCCGCGCAGATCCACATCGATCAGCGTCTTGTCGAAATCGAGCGATCTGCCAAAGCGGTCGAACACATCCGAGGGGCCGCCTTCAAACCGCCCTCCCCAAAGTTTCATGTGTGTGTATCCTTATTTACGACAGCAGCATCAACAGCAGAGCCTTCTGCGTGTGCAGCCGGTTTTCCGCCTGATCGAACACGGCCGAATGCGGCATCTCCATGACGCCGTCGGTCACTTCCAGGCCGCGCTTGGCCGGCAGGCAGTGCATGAACACTGCATCGGGACCGGCCGCTTCCATCAACGCTTCGTTCACCTGGTAGGGCATGAAGATATCGCGCCGTTTATCGGCCTCATGCTCCTGGCCCATACTGGCCCAAACATCGGTGTAGACAACGTTCGCCCCGCGCGCGGCTTCCATCGGATCGTTCGTCACAGTCACCGTCGCACCCGTGTGCGCGGCGAAGGCGCGCGATTGCTCCAGAATCTGGGCGTTCGGTTCATACCCAACCGGGCAGGCGATGGTGAAATGCGATCCCAACCGCGCCGCGTCCAGCATCAGCGAATGCGCCACGTTGTTTCCATCACCGGCGAACATGATCTTCAGCCCGCGGAAATCGCCGAACCGTTCGCGGATGGTCTGAAAATCCGCCAGCGCCTGGCAGGGATGATACAAATCGCTTAAGGCGTTGATCACCGGCACCGACGCCCACTTCGCCAGATCGTCGATGGTCTGTTGCGAGTACACGCGCGCCACGATTCCCTGTGTCCAGCGCTCCACGTTGCGGGCGATATCCTTCAACGGCTCACGGTCGCCGATCGGGCCGATATTCAGAATCGAGCCGCCACCCAACTGCTGGATGGCCACTTCAAACGTCATGCGCGTGCGTAACGACGGCTTTTCAAACAGCAACGTGAGGTAGCGGTTGCTGAGCGCGGAGGTGTAGCGCAGAGGATTGCGCTTCATGTCGTCCGCCACGTCGAGCAGACGCAGCAGTTCCTCGGTCGTCAGGTCCAAGTCCGATTTGAGATCTGTTGACAGCATGGTCCACTGTTCGATATTGGCGGCGGCAGCCATGACGCTTCCCTCCTTCCGGCCAGAGTGAATGATTATTCACCTGAATGAATAATTACACATTCCACGCCCCCGTGCAATCCCGTGCCCGGTTGCCTTGCCACCCCCCTTTGCAACGGGATTGATTTGTCCTATACTCGGGGACATCGTAACAATGTTGATCGTTTCGGGGATTTATGAGACAAATTAGTATTATTTGCGCGTTTCTCGCGCTGACTCTTTCCATCCATGCTCAGGAGACCCGCTCGATGCTGTTCGGGCGCGTGCTCGATCCACAGGGGGCCGCCATCGTCGGCGCCGCCGTGGAAATCCGCAACGTCCAGACGGGCGTTGCACTCACCTATAAAACAAATGACACGGGATACTACGAGGGCAACCTCCTGCTTCCCGGAGACTACGAACTCACCGCCGCGATGGAAGGCTTCAAGAAGCTGCTCCGCCGCGGTGTCCGCTTGCCTGTTTCCTCGCGCCTGCAGGTGGACCTGATGATGGAACTCGGCGGAGTCGCCGAAACCGTCTCCGTCACCGCCGAAGCTCCCTTGCTCGAAACCAATGCCGTCAGTTCCGGCCGTGTCCTCGACAACAAGACGGTCATGGAACTGCCGGTGCTCGGCAACTCCGCCATGCTGCTGGTGAAACTCACTCCGGGCATTCAAACCGGCGGCGTCAACAACTACCTCGCCTTGCATTCCAATGCCGGTGGCTCCGACTACAACGTCAACGGGAACATCGGTGGCAATTCCTGGACTCTGGACGGCTCGCCGAATCAGGGCCCGGGCCGCCGCACAGCGTACCTGCCCTATACCGACGCGGTCGCCGAGTTCAAGGTGGAAACCACCAACTTCGACGCCTCCATCGGACAAAGCTCTGGCGCGGCGATCAGCATGATCTCGAAATCGGGTTCCAACGAACTGCATGGAACCATGACCTGGCAACACTGGCAACAGCGCTGGCAGGGATCGCCGTTCTTCGTCAAGCAGCGCTACTACAGTCGCATCGCCGCAGCCGAGGCCGCGGGCAACAGCGCCCTGGCCAACGAACTACGCAACACCGACAAGCAGCCCACAGGGCGCTCGAACAACTGGGGTCTTTCCGGCGGCGGACCCGTTGTGATTCCGAAACTCTATGACGGCCGCAACAAGCTGTTCTGGTTCTTCACCTACAACGGATTTAAAGACGTGAAGGTGGAGGATCCCAGCACCTTCAACCGGACCGTGCCCACGCTCAACGCGCGCAACGGCGATTTCAGCGACATGCTCACCTTGCTCAACGGGACGCGCTACACCGTGCATGATCCCATCACCGTTCGCCCCGATCCCGCGCGCCCGCGCAACTTCATCCGTACGCCTTTCCCGGGCAACATTATCCCCAAAAGCCGTTTCGCCAATCCGGCCTATGACGCGTTCAGCAAGCTGTATTCGGTGCCGAAGAATACTCCAGCACCCGG
>CALFYN010000729.1 GCA_937952345.1 uncultured Acidobacteriota bacterium | reverse complement strand
CGAGTTCCCGCCCGGCAAAAACTGATGCTCCGCGTAAGCGCCCGCTTGCACCACCACCGTGCGCGGCGAAACCTGATTCGTATTCACCAGCGTCAGCGTCACCGACTCCGCATCGAATTTCTCCACCAGCGCCGCCACATCTTCCGGTAACCCCGCGCGCTGCTTCACCGGATCGAAATACCGCACCCGCGAGTGCAGCGTCCAGATATTTCCCGTGAGATAGCTGCCCACGGTCAGCTTCGTCAGCGCATCCGTCGTCACCGGATTGAGAATCATCACGTAATCCGCCAGCCGCGTGTCGGCAGTCGTGTCGTCTTCATCAATATCCTGCACGCGCTTGCGCAAGTGCTCCAGATCCGCGCGCAGCGCCTTCTCCGGATACGAAGGGTCCTTCCCTTCCAGATACCCGATCCACCCCTCCACCGGCACGCGCTCCAGATCCTTGCGATCCATCGACCACAAATAAATCTCCGTCAGCCGGTTCGTCTGCAAGTTCGGAGTCCACTCGTACCACTCCTCGCGGCCCGTGTGTTTGTATCCGCGCGGATCGCCGAACATCGAAGGAATCATCAGCTTCCCGTTCACCATCTTCTTATGCGCGTATAGATTGTCCATCTGCTTGCGCAGCGTATTCACGAAACCCGCATCGCCCTGCGACACCAGATACGCATTGCCGAACCCCGGCCACGATCCGGAGGTCACCGTATTGCGGCTGGCAACCTTATCGATCTCGCCATCGTAGATCGTGAAATTCCAGCCGTAGGTGCCCTTGTACCACTTGCCGCCATACTCCCCACCCGGCTGTCCGTTCAGCCCGATGTTCGTCGGGATGTTGCCGCCGTTGGCATCGGTGCGCTGCTTCCACGCACCCACGTATTCGAGAATCCAATCCTTGTACTTCTTCTCGCCGGTCAGCATGTAGGCATTCATCGCCAGCCCCGTCGATGCAAGGTTCAACGGGTGATCGCCCACCGAATCGAGATACTCCGCGCAATGCGCCAGCATCTTGTCGTACACCGAATTCAGATTGATCAGTTGCCCGCGCCCTTTCGGCCCATGCAGCAGATGAAAACTGCCCGGCACCGGATCGCCCACCCAATCGTACGTGGTCGCCTTGTGCAGCATCGGACCCTTGCTGCCAGTCCAAATCGACTTGATCACTTTGTTCACCGGATCATAATTCTTGGCCTCGGGGTCTTCGTTCATATACATCGCCGAGAAGCGTTTCATCCGCTCCACCAGCATCGGAGCGTTCGGATCGGCCAGCCCTAGGAACATCAGCCCGCGAATTCCTTCGCCCGTGTGGAACCAATCCGACTGCGTGATGAACTCCTTGTAATAAGCGCCATCTTTCGCCAGTTCTGTCTTCACCGTGCGCAGTTCCTTGTACTGCTGATAGTGGCCCTCCAGCGCCTTCTGATACGTGCGCAGCAAGCCATCCGACGCGCCCAGCGCATACATCAGCGTCCAGTTGTGAAACGTCTCGATGGCGTCATCGGGCCCGTCCAGCGTGCCCCAGCGCGGCGTATGCGACAGGTAGCCGCGCGAATCCAGATACTTCTTCCCGAATTTCACCGCAGCTTCCGAGTTCGCCTTGATCAGCTCGCGCTCCAGCAGCGCCCACGCGGGCGGCGACATCTTCTTATTGATCGTAACGGTCTCCGCCGAAGCGAAGAACGAAAGCAGGCAGAGAACACAGAGGATACGCATCGTCCTGACAATGTATCACGTAGAATACGGAGAATATGAATCCGCCTGGAAGCACGGCCGCGGCTCCGTCGAATCCATGCATCCCCTGCACCACGGGTCATCTGGAGGTTGTGGTGTGGAAGTTCGCCGTCTGCTGGGACACGCCTGAGATGGAAGGCCTGCAAGCACAAGACCCGCGCTTTGCAGGCGTGAAGGTGAAGGTGAACGGCGTCGAGCAAACCACCGACGCCAACGGCACTGCACGATTTCAGAATCTAGCGCCCGGCACCTATTCCATCACGGTGGAGAAAGCGGGCTACGAAGACGTCACCGCGCAGATCCCTCCCGACGGGCGCCCCGAGCTGGCCAACGTCAAGCTTCGCTCCTCGGCCGAGATCTTCGAGCACAAGACCAGCTATGCCGACATCGTGATGCGCGCGCTGTCCTATCGCTACAACTCGAACGGCACCTGGAGCAAAGGCCGTGAATGCACGCGCCGGCACCCGACACCCACGCCCGGCCCGCCGTCCTTC
>CALFYN010000728.1 GCA_937952345.1 uncultured Acidobacteriota bacterium | reverse complement strand
TGGTGAGTCACTGGTGGAAGAGCTCTCTAACGGTGGCTATCTGGAGGATCCCTGCGCCGGGATCGCGGGGATGGGCGAGGTTCGCAAGCGTCTGCTGGCAAAGGGGATTGACACGCCGCAGGCGAGCAATGTGGCGGTGACCGCTTTCAAGCATATTCCCGAGGCCTGGAAGCAGGATGCCGTCCAAATTGTGCTGTCTGATCCGCATTATTGGGGCGGATTGCGGGCGCAGCAGCAACTGGATCACTTCTGCCATGTGTTCGGGATGGGGCTGTCGATGCATTCCAACAACCACCTTGGCGTGAGCCTGATGGCAATGACCCATGCCGCCGCGGCCTGCCCGTATTTGGAATTTGCCTGCGATACCCACTACCCCTGGCAGACGGAGCAGGATGAGGTAGTGGCAGGTGGGCGCATCAAGTTTTCGGAAGGAAGTGTTCTCATCCCGGACAAGCCAGGGCTCGGAGTGGAATTGGACTACGACCAGATTGCCCGGCTGAAGGAGCGGTACGAGAAACTGCCGTATCGCAAACGCGATGATGAAGCTGAGATGCGCAAGCGTGTGGATCCGAACTGGAAGCGTATTCTGCCGCGATGGTAGAATCCGGGGTATGCGTAAATTCGGTTTCACGATTGCAGCCCTGATTCTGGGCTCTTGCCTGGCCCAAGCCGGCGAGAAGGGTATGATGCACTGCTTCGCGTTCACTCCCATCAAGGAAGCGACGCAGGCGGACTGGGACAATTTCCACAAGCTGACCGCCATGTGGCCGCAGAAGTACAGCGGCATCAAGATGGTATGGTCCGGCAAGCTGCGCGCTCCGCTGGCGCAGTACAACACGAGCGATGCCGCCGCCCGCAAGCGCGCCGCCGCGGGTGAAAAGGGTGTTTCTGGAGAAATCACCGTCACCCGGCGCGAATACGGCGCATGCATGTGGTTCACAGGCGGTCCGGAGCAGTTGAAGGAATACACCACCAATCCCTTCCACAAGGAATGGATGGCCGCTTATGAAAAGGTGCGTGTCGCGGGAACGACAACCTACGACATCATCGGCCAGTAGCGCTTTGGAGTGATTTGCCTAGCCCATGCCACGGCATGGGCTTTTTCCTTATGGCGTCAACAGTTTCGTCCGCCGCCGGGGGCGGAGGCAGGCTCAATGATGGCGCTCATGGAACCTTTGCATTTCGGGATGCGGTAATCGGCGCCATAAGAATGGATCTGATCGCGCCCGAAGGTGACGAGGGGCAATTCCGCGGTGAGTACGATGGTGCGCCCGCTCGAATCGACTTCGATGGCATGGCGATAGGCTTGGTCGGCGGAGAGGCAAAAAAGCTTCACCAGCATCTCAATCACGTACTCGTAGGAGTGTTCGTCGTCGTCTAACAAGACGAGGTGGTACAGCGGCGTTAAGACGTCCTGTGTACCTTGGTCTATATGGGTGTCCGGCAGAGTTGTCGGCATCGGATGTGGACTACTTCTTCCTAGGTTAGGATAAGCGTTTCCGGCGTGTCCAGTCAGGGGGAGGTTTGGATGCGGGTGGTATGATGTTGTTAGGAAAGGGGGCGTAAAGGTTTCGACGGGTTAGTACTGGCTTGAGAAGGCGTGCCGGGTTCCGAGCTCCCGTTAAACGATCGGAAAACCATAACTGCCAATAACACGCAGTTTGCTTACGCTGCCTAATTATTAGGTAGCCGGCACCGGTAGTGAGCCCGTGCGCTATCGGCTGACGACATCTTTACGGGATAGGTCGAGGGCTTCTGCTCGTAGCCTTTCGGTCGAGATCAATCGGGCTAGAGGGACAGGGTCTTGCCGGTTCAGAACTGTTCTTCGAAATTTCAGAATGCGGCTACGCACGTAGGCTTTTCAGGGTAGGCTTTCTCGGACGCGGGTTCGACTCCCGCCGCCTCCACCAAAACTCCGCTGGCGCGTTGCGACTGGCGGAAATCGCGGCCCCTCATTTGCTAGTATGCAGGCAGGGAGGTATCACAACCATGATCACCCCGCGCCTGCAAGAATTCCTGGACGCGCAAAACGCGATCTACACCCACAAAACCCATCGCACCACCTACACTGCCAAGGATCTGGCCGAGGCCGACCACATGCCGCCGTGGGAGGTGGCCAAGACCGTGGTCTTCGTGGGAGATGGTGTGTTCGCCATAGCCGTATTACCCGCCTGTGCGCGCGTCGATTTGGAGGAACTCCGCGCCAAACTAGGTTTGCGCACCATCCGGCTGGCAACGGAAGCCGAGATTTCAAAATTGTTCCCCGATTCCGAACTGGGGGCAATGCCGCCGTTCGGCAACCTATACGACAACATCCCGGTATACGTGGATGCCTCGCTCGCCAGCGAGGAAACCATCGTCTTCAACGCTGGTACCCATCGCGACGTGGTGCACATGAAGTTCAAGGACTTCAAGCACTACGTGCATCCGGCCATTCTTTCGTT
>CALFYN010000727.1 GCA_937952345.1 uncultured Acidobacteriota bacterium | reverse complement strand
GCAGGGTTTACCTCCGATGCATTATCCGACGCATTCGTTGGGGTTCGTGGTGGGTGTGACGGGCGAGCGCATCGTGAGCGTGAGTTGCCAGGGGTTGGAGGAGCGGGCCAAGGCGGCGCGCATTCCGACGAACGTGTACAAGAATCCGTTCTTCAACGAATTCGCGGTGATGAAGACGAACAAGGGACACCTGGTGCGGCACAACGAATTCCGGCAGATTGCGGCGACCGAGATGGAACGGGCGCAGTGGTACGGAGAGAAGGGATCTCTGTTGATGGCAAAGCCGGGGATTCATGGAGACATTTGGCAGGACCGGCATGGGAAGCCGCGTGCGGCGAACGTACCGGAGTTTTGGAATAGTGAATTGTTGCCCGCGGCGATGCGACACAACAGCGGGCACGGCGGGAGTGCGGCTTTCATTTCGGCGGAGTTCATTCAAGCGCTGGTGGAGAATCGCGAGCCGGTGGTGAATGTGTATGAAGCCCTGGCGATGACGGTGCCGGGGATGGTGGCGCATCAATCGGCGTTGAAAGGCGGGGAACTGATGAAAGTGCCGAGCTTCGACCGGGCATGATAGCCACGCGGCGGGTGGTGCTGGGCGCTTTGCTAGGGGTGGGGTGCCGGCGGGAGAAGCGGCGTGTGATTGGAGTGGTGCCGAAAGCGACATCGCACCTGTTCTTTGTTTCGATTCATGAAGGGGTGAAGCAGGCGGCGGCTGAGTTTTCAGCCGATGTGCAGTGGAACGGGCCGCAGGAAGAGACGGACTACGCGCGGCAGATCCAGATTGTGGACGCTATGATTGCGCAACGGGTGGACGCGATCGCGATTTCAGCGACGGATTCGAAGGCGCTGGTGGCTCCGGTGCGGCGGGCGGTGGATGCGGGGATACCGGTGAGCGTGTTCGATTCGGGGTTGGAATTTGAGGACTATGTGACTTTCGTTGCCACGGACAATTTCGGGGCGGGGCAGACGGCGGCGAGGAAGTTGGGAGCGCTGCTGCAGGGTAAGGGCACGGTGGCCCATCTGATGCACAAACCGGGAGGACAATCGACGGGGGACCGCGAACGCGGGTTCGAAGAAGTGATAGCGGCGGAGTTTCCGGGTGTGCGGATTGTGGCGAAACAATATGGGATGGCGGACCGGGCGCGTTCCCGCGCGGCGGCGGAGAATATTCTCACGGCGCATCCGAGGCTGGATGGGATGTTCGCGTCAGCGGAGGCGAATTCGATCGGTGCGATACAGGCGCTGGAATCGAGGGGCATGGCGGGGAAGGTGAAGCTGGTGACGTTCGACACCAGCGATCCGCACAAGGCGGCGTTCGCGAAGGGAACGATCGATGTGATGCTGGTGCAGGATCCGGTGCGGATCGGGTACGAGGCGGTGCGGAGCCTGGCGATGAAGTTGAACGGCGAGACACCGCGGAAGCGGATTGATCTACCGGCGCAGGTTATTGAGCATTGAAGCAGGCGGCGTGGAATTTCATCGCCGCGGGGCCGATTTTTTCGTAGACTTGCGCGGCGTTGTGGGGCACATCGGGGACGATGATTTTTTCGAACTTCACGCCGCGTGAGGTGAGGTGCCGCATCCAGGCGAGGTTGGCTTCGTAGTTGAAGTCCTTGGTGCCAACGGCGACGAGCCACTTCACGTCGACTTTTCGGGCGAGATCCCAGGTGTTGTTGGTGGGTTCAAAGACGTAGCCCTCGGCTTCTCCTTCAGGCCCTTTGTTGTCGGAGACCTGCTTTTCGCGCTGGTGGCCGCCTCCCATGGGCGCCGCGGAGCAGAACAGTTCGGGATGTTTGAAGGCGATGCGGGCGGTGCCGCGTCCTCCCTGGGAGAATCCCTCGAGGCCGCGGCCTTTCTTTGAGGCGATGGTGCGGTATTTGGAATCGATGTGGGGGATGAGCTCTTTGATGAAGGCGGATTCGCCGTAGGATTTCAGTTGCGGGTAGTCGTAGTGGCTGACGGCGCCTCCGTTGACGAAGACGTAGATCATGGGTGGGACGGCTCCGGAGCGGATGTGCTGGTCGAAGAACTTCGCCATGGCGACGGATTTGTTTTCGCCGCCGGGTCGTCCGCCGTGCAGGTAGTAGACAACGGGGTAACGCATGGTCCCTTCTTCGTAGCCGGGCGGGAGGTAGATGGCATATCCGGCTTCGGTGTTGTGGAGCTTGCTGAAGTAGGTTCCGTGGCGCAGGGCGGGGTGGGCATTGGCGGGGAGTTTGTTGATCCACTGGAAACTGATGTGGGGTGGAAGGGCCGCCAGGATGGCAGCGGCAACTTTGGTGGCGAGGAAGCGGGAGCCTTCGTCGGTGAAGTGGACGTTGACGGGGCGCTGGAGAGGGTTCAGTTTGGGGAGGATGGCGGAGTAGAGGTCGTTTATGGCGAAGCCGTGGCGCTTCATGACGGCAACGGCCACTTCGTTGTAGCGGACGACATCGGAGGGATTGCGCGGGGGATTGAGCTTGCCTTCGGGGACTGGCGTCGTGGTGGCATAAATCAATTTGGCACCGGTTTGTTTTAAGCGGATGGCTAGCTTTTCGAGGTTTTGTTCGTAGGTGGGAAGCGGGATCTGGTGCTTGCCGTCCTCCATGATTTTTAGGTCGTGAAGGCCCCAGTTGACGTGGATGACGTCCCACTTGCCTGCGCCGAGCCACTTGTCGATGTTGGCGATTCCGTTGCCGGTGTGAGCGGCATTGGTGGGCGGGCGCAGCAGATTCACCTTGCCTTTGAGGAGTTCGCGAGTGGGGAGCGTGTAGCCGATGGAGATGGAGTCGCCGATGATGAGAACACGTGGAAGAGAGGGGTTTTCCTCGATGGGTGCATAGGCGGGGTTTTGCGCCTGAGCGGTGAGCAGAAGGGGGACCAGGAAGGCGGTGATGAAGCGCATCGCGAGCCACTATACTGCAAGGGTGAACAGAATTACAACGGTGCTCTTGTTTTGGGCCGCTTGGATGGCCTGGGCGCAGTCGTTCCCTGGCCGGTACACGATGAAGGGTCCAAACGGCGAGGCCACGCTCACTTTGACGCAGGGGGCCGCGGGGCTGCAGGGGGTACTGACGTTACCGGGGAATCAGCAGATTCAGTTGAACGGACGGGTTACGAATGGCGTCTACGGCGGCACGGCGACAGCGGCGGGAGAGACGGAGCCGTTCACGGCGCGGTGGAACGGGGCGCAACTGGTTCTTGGATTGGGGGCGAACGGAGCGGTGCAACTGACGTTCACACGGGCGGATGGTGGCGCGG
>CALFYN010000726.1 GCA_937952345.1 uncultured Acidobacteriota bacterium | reverse complement strand
AACGACATTGACAAAGTGCTGGCCGAATCGCGAGTGCTCACGGAACGCCGCAAGATGTGGGAAGTGTCGAAGCAAACCGGCCCCGCGCTCAAGAAAACCCTCGGCGAATTGCGCGATCTGCGGAATCGCGTTGCCTCCGAATTGGGCTACTCCAGTTATTTCCATCTGCAGGTTGCCGACTACGGCATGAGCGTCGCGGAAATGATGCAGCTCATGGACAAAACAGTGTCCGAGATGCAGCCTCTCTACGAGCAACTGCACCTGTGGACCCGCCGCAAGCTCGCCGATCGCTACAAACAACCCGTTCCGAAGCAGATCCCCGCGCACTGGCTGGGCAACCGCTGGGGGCAGGAATGGCCCGGCCTCGTCGAATCCGCTGACCTGAACGATCTCTTCCGCGGCAAGTCTCCCGAATGGATCGTGCAGCAGGCGGAGCGGTTTTACACCTCGCTCGGCATGCCTCCGCTCCCCAAAACATTTTGGGAGCGCTCTGATTTATACCAGCTTCCTCCGGATTCCAAACGCAAGAAGAACACCCACGCTTCCGCATGGCACATCGATCAGGACAAGGATGTGCGCAGCCTGATGAGCGTGATTCCCAACTTCTACTGGTTTGAGACCAGCCACCATGAGTTAGGACACGTCTACTATTACATGGCCTACTCCAATCCGAAGGTGCCGCATGTCCTGCGGGAAGGCGCCAACCGTGCCTTTCACGAAGCCGTCGGCGATCTGATCTCCATTGCCGCGCGGCAGCAGCCCTACCTGCGCGGAGTCGGCCTACTCCCGGAATCCCGCCAACTCGATCCCACCCAGATGCTGCTCGCCGAAGCGCTCGACAACGCCATCGTGTTCCTGCCCTTTTCGGCGGGCACCATGACGCACTTCGAGCACGACCTGTACGAAAAGAAACTCCCCATGGCCGAGTTCAACAAGAAATGGTGGGAACTGGCCGCCCGCTATCAGGGCATCGAGCCGCCCGCTCCGCGTGGCGAAGAGTTCTGCGATGCTTGCACCAAAACGCACATCATCGACGACGCCGCCCAATATTACGACTACGCCATGGCCTACCTCATCAAGTTCCAGTTGCACGATTACATCTCCCGTAAGCTGCTCAAACAAGATCCCCACAACTGCAATTACTACGGAAACAAAGAGGTGGGGAAATGGTTGTGGGATCTGCTGAGCCTTGGCGCCACTACGGACTGGCGCCAGTTGATGCGCGATAAAACGGGTGAGGATATCAGTTCGCGCGCCATGCTCGAATACTTCAAGCCGCTCGTCGAGCATCTCAACAAGGAGAACGGAGGCCAATCGGGGTCGTGGCAGTAAGGCTCACCGCCGCACTCTGGCTTGCCCTTTTCACGGCAAGCGCCGGAGAGCTCCATCTGGCCGTCCGCGCCGGCGACCGGGCGCAAATCGAAAAACTTCTTGAAGCCGGCGCCGATGTGAACGAACGCGACAATCTCGGTGGCACACCGCTGCACGATGCAGCTTGGGCGGGAGACAAGAGCATCGTAGCCCTGTTGGTGGAGCGCGGTGCTCAGGTCAACGCCCGCCATCGCGAAGCGGGCAGTACGCCGCTGCACTATGCGGTCATCACAAACCACCCCGATGTTGTGGAGTACCTGCTTTCCAAAGGCGCGCATATCGCCGCTTTCTACCAATCCGGATCCACACCGCTTCATCTCGCCGCTAATCGTGGCTATAAAGACATTGTGCAACTGCTGCTGGCGCGCGGCGCCGATATCAATCAAGCCGATCAAGGCGGCGCAACCGCGCTCGACGAGGCCGCGGCCAAGGGACACGCCGAAGTGGCGCGCATCCTGCTTGCGAATGGCGCCAAGCCTTCTCCCCGCGCCATGCAGCAAGCGGTCATGAAGGGGAATGTCGAGGTGGTCAAGCTGCTGGCCGAAAGCGGCATGGACGTGCGCGCGAAGAATCCGGATGGCGAAACCCTACTCGAACTCGCCCTGCGCTACCGGCAACGCGCCACGGCGGAACTCCTGCTTGCCAAAGGCGCAGCCGTCGATTCCGCGCAGCGAATGAAGATTCTGCGCAACGCCACATTGCGCGGCGAGCCGGAAGTGGTGGAACTGCTGCTAAAGGACAGCTCCGAAGCCAACGCCTTACTCCCCGATGCCGCCATCAAAGGCAACGTCGCCATCGTCGAATTGCTGGTGCGCCGTGGAGCCGGAGTTTCCAACCGCGGTCCATCCGGCACGCTTCCGCTCCATGAAGCGGCGCTGGGCGGCCATGTCAACGTCGTCCTGTTCCTGCTCGACAAAGGCGCCGCGATCGATGCCGTCGATTCGGAAACAGGCGCCACCGCACTCCATGTCGCAGCCAGTTACGGGCGCATTGAGGCCGTCGAAGCGCTGCTCGCCCGCGGAGCCGACAAGACCATCCGCAACAAAGCCGGAAAGTCCCCCCGCGAAGTCGCTCTCGAAGCGGAACAGAACATCATCGCCGGGCTTCTCAGATAGCCGACGCCGCCTGAGGATAAACATCGCTGGCTACTTCACGTATCCATGCCGGATCCTGTTTGAGGATCTCTGACACCTTCAGCGCATTCTCATAGTAGTAAGCCGCCAGCGAGGGGCTCTCCCGAAATAGCGCCTGGACCTGGCTGCGGACGCTCTCCGTATCCTGCGCGGGCAGCGGGCCTTCCCAACCTTTCCTGCCTGATTTCAGATAGGACCGCAGCGTTTTCAGAAACAGTTTCTCCGTCAAGGCAACGGCATCATTCTGCTCCAATCCGCTGGCACGCAACGTCTCCACACTGGCCGCCAGAAGCGGCAGCACAAGGCTTGTCGCAAAGCCCGTGCCGGCGGAAAACAACGCCTTCCTGCCCGCATCCATCGTTAATACGCGCAGTCCCGGAGAGGTCATCAGCTTGCGCGCTTCCTGCACAGCCTTCCGGCTCCCCTCCACCACGGCGACTTTCTCGTCAAACAGCGGAACGGGAGTAATCGATCCCACGGCCGCGCCCGCATCCGCCAGCCCACCCAGTGCGCCGCTGTCCAGCTTCGAATCACACAGCAGGACACACTTCCCCTTCCAACTGAATTCACACCGCAACAACTTCTCCTGAAATTGTTCCAGCCAATACTCCGGCACGGAAATCAGTACGGCACTGGCCTGAGCAAACGCTCCAAGGCTATCCAGAGGCACACCCGCCCGCAGGATACTGACTATGCGGCTGGCCAGTCGCAACGCCGTCGATCCGACCGGCCCCAACCG
>CALFYN010000725.1 GCA_937952345.1 uncultured Acidobacteriota bacterium | reverse complement strand
AGCCACTCCCACAATCAAGACAAACGAGGGAAAGACGACGTCGGTGGGAGTCCAGCCGTGCCACTCAGCGTGCTGCAGCGGGCCGTAGACATCACTTCCGCTGCCGGGAGTGTTCACCAGCACCATCAGCGCCATGGTCGCGCCCCGAAATGCATCCAATGCGGTCAGCCGTTGTTTTTCTTCCACCGATGAGGCCGCCATGCGAATCCTTCATTGTACGCCGCGGCTATAATGAAAGGCTTCCATGCGCATTCTGGTTTTCTCCGACATTCACGCCGATTGGAAAACGCTCGAGCGGCATATGGAAACAGAAGCGGACTATTATGTTGCGGCTGGCGACTTGGTGAGTTGGGCGAAGAATACAGACCGGGCGGGCGAGATCCTGTCGCGGCGCGCCGCGCAAACGTACGTCATTCCCGGGAACCATGAATCGGACCACGATATTGAACGGATGTGCCAGCGGTACGGATTGCACAACCTGCATGGCAAGAGTGTGCCGCTTGGTGGCGTCCACCTTGCGGCGCTGGGCTATTCGAACCGCACGCCCTTCAATACCCCCGGCGAATACACGGAAGAGCAACTCGCCGCGCGCTTGCAGCCATTTGCCGGCTTGAAGCCGATGGTGCTGGTGTGCCACTGCCCGCCGAAAGGCACGCCGCTGGATCGTGTGGCCGACGGAATGCATTTCGGATCGCCGTCCATCCTGCGGTTTCTCGAAGCGGAGCAGCCTCTGTATTTCTTCTGCGGCCACATCCATGAGGCCGAAGGCGTGCAAACGGCGATTGGATCCACCAAGGCGGTGAACGTGGGGAAACGGGGATTCCTTCTCCACATCGATTAGCTCCGTTACAATGGAAGGCTTAGCCATGCTTCCCTTTACCGGCCCAATGGCCGCCGCCGTGACCCCCTCCCGGCCCGATTCGTATCAGATGGATCTGGCAGCCTGTCTGGATGTGATCGACTTCCTTTGCCAATCGGATGTGCGTGCCATCGCACTGTTTGGCGCCACGGGCGAGTTTCCTCATTTCACGGTGGAAGACCGTGTGCGATTGGCGCACATGGCCATCAAGCGCAGCCGTGTGCCGGTGATCGTGAATGCGACGCATTCCTGCTTTGAAGAGGCGCGGTCCATCATTGAGCACGCCGCGGCGAACGGCGCCGCGGGGATTCTCTTGCAGCCGCCGTCCTACTTCCGCTACGCTGCCCCGGAAATCCGTCAGTTCTTCCTCGATATGATCGAAGAATTCGAGGGGCAGATTCCGATTCTGCTGTACAACCTCCCGTTCTTCAATAATCCGATCCCCGTGGATGTGGCGTGTGAACTGCTGCAATCGGGCACGGCTGCTGGAATCAAGGATTCCAGCGGAGACCTGGCGTATTTCGATCAGTTGGTGCGAGTGCGGCAATCGGTGGAATTCCCTTTGATCGTGGGCAACGACAACGTATTCGTGGAGGCGCGCCGCCGTGGCGCCGACGGTGTGATCTCCGGATGCGCCGCCGCCGTGCCGGAATTGCTCACCGCCCTGGATCACGCCATCGTCGATGGGAATGAGCCAAAAATCACGGATCTGTCTCTGTTGCTGAACGAGTTCATTCGCCGGATTGAACGGTTCCCGGGACCTTTGGGTATCCGCGAGTGCCTGTCCACGCGTGGACTGAAGATGGGCGCGCGCGCAATCCCCTTCGCCGAGCAGACTGAGCGCGCTGCCGCCGAATTACGGGAATGGTTCCATGGCTGGTTGCCGGGGATGATCGAGAAGACGCGCTGATCAGCGCTTCGGCAGATCCGCCTTGGATAGGCGCAGCCCCATGGATCCGCCGACTGTGATGACATCGTAATGGCCGCGATAGCCGATGAGCAGATGCGCGGCCCATGGTTCCATCTTGTAGTCGCTGACCAGCCAGTTCACCATGTCCGAAGTGGCCACACGAATCGTGCGGTCGAGGGAACTGACGAATTCCGGCTGACTGCCGATGGAAACGATGGAGTCCGGCGTTTCCAGGCGCGGGTTCTCCATCGAAACGCCTTTGCGCACTTCAATCTGGAAGGTCACGTCCATCGATGTTTCCACGCCAGTGCCGGTAGGTTCGCCATC
Source organism: uncultured Acidobacteriota bacterium (assembly GCA_937952345.1). Lineage (GTDB taxonomy): Bacteria > Acidobacteriota > Terriglobia > Bryobacterales > Bryobacteraceae > CADEFT01. The sequence goes on along the minus strand of CALFYN010000725.1, from coordinate 10,299 downwards.
GCCTTGTAGTGCATGACCATCGCCCAGGAAGAACAGCGCGCCAGGATGGAAGACCGGCAGGTACACGGTGGTTCCTTCGACGATGCGGTTGTAGTCCATGTTGCCGCCGTAATTGCCGGAGATGCCCGATGTGGGGGCGAAGACTCCGGCTGCCGCGACACCGACGCAGCCCAGCATAGGATTCGCCTTGAACTCGAAGGGATGCACCTTGCTTTGCGGTTCGCTCAGTTTTACCGTGGCGCGCGCCAGATCGATGCTCCACTTCACGATGTCGTCCCGCTCCGGAACCACCGCGCCCTTCCGGTAGCTGCGCGGATAGGTGCGCTCCATCGATTCGGGTGTGACGGCATACGTGCCCAGGCGATAGGTGGTGAACCCGTAATTGCGATTCATGCGGATGCGCTGGATGCGAATCGCGATAGAGTCGCCGGGCGCTGCGCCCTCGATGTAGAAAGGCCCGGTGAGAGGGTTGCCGCGCTCGCCGGCCTTCTTCCCGTTCCAATCGTAGCCGCCGGCATCGGCAGTCTTGGTGACCACCGTGTCGCCGGAGCGAATGCGCGCGAATACGGGATGGCGGTGATCGAAGGAGTTGTAAAATTTGGTGGGCACTACGGTGTGCGTTTCGGCTTGCAGGGCAGCGGCAATCAGCGTAAGGGTGACAGCGATCATCCCGCCATACTACCCAATTACGGCACGAGACGGTAGCTGACGAAAGCGATTCTGCGGCTATCCGGCGACCAGGAAGGAACGTTGATGGTGCCCTGGCCTCCGAATAGTGTGGCGATGACGCGGGGCTTGCCGCCGCCGGCGGGAGCCAGTTTCAGCGTCACATCTTTATTGGGAGGATGCCCATCGACGGATTTGTCGAAGGACAGGTAAACAATCCATTTACCGTCCGGTGAGGGATGCGCGAACCAATCGGCTGACTCGTTGCCCTCGATGAACATGCGCTGATCCGAACCATCGGTGAGCATGCGCCAGATGCGCATCACGCCGCTGCGCACGGAATTGAAGTAGATGTACTTGCCGTCGGGGGAATAGTCGGGGCCGTCGTCGAGTCCTTCAGCAGTGGTGAGGCGCCGCTCTTCGCCGCCTTCGACGGGGATGGTGTAGATGTCGAAGTTGTCGCCGCGGCGCGCGCAGTAGGCAAGTGTTCTGCCGTCCGGTGACCAGCCGTGCCAGTAGGAGGGGAACAGCGGCGTGACGAGGCGCGGCGTGCCTCCGGCGAACGGCAGGATGTAGATTTGGGATTGGCGATTGGCGCTGCCGTCGCTAATGGCTAGGGATCTGCCATCGGGAGAGATGCCATGGTCGTTGTTGCAACGGACGCGCTCGCCGGTATCGATCGCCGCGGGTGTGCCGCCAGTTGCGGGGATTCGATACAGCCGGCCGCCGGAGTTGTAAATGAGCTGATTTTCGCGCGACCAGTTGGGAGCTTCGAAGTGCTCCCGGGCGCGTCGAACAATCTGACGCTGTTTTGTTTCGATGTCGAGAATCTCGAGTGTGCTTTCCGTGACGCGCTTCTCCGCTGTGCCGCGAGCCTCGATCTTCACATCGCGGAACAGTGCGGTTTCCGTGACCGTGTCGTCGTGCGAGCACACGGCCAAGCCTGCGTAGATTCTCTCAGGCATGGCGACGCTCAGTGCGCCGATGGGGCTCCATGTGACGCCGTCGCGCGAGACTTCCGCTGAAATGACATCGCCGTGGCGTTCCAGGCGCGCGATGACCGGCGGGCGAACGGTGGTCTGGATTTCCGCCGTGGGCCCACCTTTCGTCTTCCGATACTGCAGGGCAAGTTCGCCGGAGCCGTGGAAGATGAAATCGGCATACGGCGCGTCGGGGTCGAGCGAGGCGCGGAAAATGGGGCCAGCTTTGCGATGAGCGTTCTTCCCGGGACCAATCCATTCGACTTTGGTTTCGATGGAGAGATCGCCCTCGAATTCCCCGTAGCGGAAGTGGAAGGCATCGCTGGCGCCCCACATGTTCTGGCCGGAGGCGGTGATTCGATGGACGCCATTCTCCAGGCGCGAAGAACCCTTTTGCGCCGGAGCGCCGATGTCGGCGGAGTAGGGAAGTTGAGCGAGCAACGGGGATGCCGCGATCAGAAGAAAGCTGAGCATCCCCTATTGATAGCGCAGATGATTAGTCGCCGCCCACGTGCGGTTGTTGCGGCGGCTTGCTGGCGGCCAACTGGCCGAGGCTGACGTGAATCGTCGGCATCGCACCCTGATCGAGCGAATTCTTCACAGCCTCGTCGGGATGGTTCAACTTCTCCAGCTTTTCCTTCAGCAACTGGCGGCGCAGGCGTTCTTCGAATTCGGCGAGCTTCTGCTCGATGTCCGACTTCTTCTTCCCATGCAGCACCATGTCTTCGCGATAGCGCTTCAGGAAGTAGCCGATGGTCTCGGTACGGATCTTGATGGAGCCGGTGGGCTTGTTCTCATCAATGTCCTTGAAGCAGAAGTACGGCGTGCCGGAGTGCTCCACGATCTCTTCCACTACGGTGTAGATGGGAGCATCGTGGCCGCACTTGAAGCTGGAAAGCTCCAGCGCTACAAGATTGGGATGGCGGGCGACATACTTCGCGCCCCAGATCTTGCGAGTGGTGTTTTCGGAGTACGAGTTCTTCCAGACATCGGTGACGGCCATCGGATGCGGAATCTCGCCCGCTTCCACTTCCGCGCCGAACAGGCGCCAGATGATGTCGTCGTCGATGGGCAGCGCATCCTGCGTGAAGACCGGATAGCCAAGCTTCTGGAATTCCTCCAGGATCTCGTGATTGACGCCGGGATCGTTGTGATAGGGACGGCCGAGCAACACGACACCAAGCCGCTGTTCACGCTCCAACTCCTCCAGTACCTCGCGAGCAGCGCCACGCATGGTGACATTGTTGAAGTAGTCGAGGGCCCTAAAGCCTTCGTCGCACGCCCGCGTGTTCTCCTCCGGCGAGAGACCGAAGATGTCCTTGAACTGATCGAACATCTGCCGCTCGAACATGTCGCGCTTGCCGATGTTGACGAAGGTGCCGAGGAACGTCGTGCCCTTCTCCGCGAACAGATCGCCTTCCTTGATAAACGCTGCCTTCGCCGCCTCGGGCGTGGCCGCCACGGTGGGGCACGTCCGAGTTGCCTGCGTGTGCGAAAGATCGGACGTGAGGCAGTCGATCATTGGGAAGAAGATGTAATCGAGCGGCTTCTTCGCGTGATGCACATAGAGCAGGTTGTGCACGTGCGGAATGCCCAGCTTCGACGGGAAGCAAGGGTCAATGGAACCCCGCTTGCCGCCCTCTTTGTACAGCGTTTCCGAGGTGAAGTCGGACCATACCATGTTCTCGGCCTTGATGCCGAGCGAGGCAAAATAGCCCGTGAACACTGGCGCCTGCGAGTACATGTTCAGCACGCGAGGCATACCGATTCGGATGTCCCCGCGCTTCTTCATCAGTTCCGCGCGCTTCTTCTGCGCGGCGGTGAACGTGAACTTGGGCAGTGGATCGGAAATGTTCGGCGGATCCGGAGCCTTGAACACCTGGCGCGCTGCGATTTCCACGAAGTTGGGGTTGGCCTTCTTCACGGCATCCAGTTTGCCCTTGATGTTGCGCATGTCATTGATGTCTTCCACCGTGCCCTTTTCGCAGGTGGCAATGATGAGGCGCTGGGAGCCGGTTTCGAGCGGCACCTTGGTCTTCTTGGGAATGTAGGCGTCTTCGGAAAGAACGCTGGTCTTCACATCGATGAACGTGCGCAGACACTTGTTCTTGCAGAAGTAGCAGCGCGTCTGTTCGTTGCGCGTGGTCTTGTAGCTGATCTCCTGCACGGCGCGCATGCCGATGAAGGTGGACTGCCGGCCGTTGTCCCACAGGCGGCCCGCTTCCAAACCCGCACCGATGGCGCCGGCCTCACCGCAATGCTCGTGGACGAGCACGTTGGCGGGGTGTTCCTTACCCTTGAAGCGCGATTCAATGAAATCAACCTGCGATTTCACCGCGGCCAGGTTGTACTGCGTTCCGCCTTGCAGCAGGAACGTGGTGCCAATGGCCGACAGATTGGGGATCTGCGAAACGTACAACCAGATGTTCTTCGGCAGCACGTTGCACAATCCGGCCATAATCTCTTCGGGTTTCCAGCCCTGCCGCTGGAAGTCGACGATGTCGCTCTGCATGAACACTGCACAGCCATATCCGAACTGCGGATATCCCGTGGCGCCGAAGGCGACGTCGGCGAATTGCTCCACCGGGTAACCGAAGCCCTGCGCGGTGGACTGCAGGAAGTAACCGTTCCCCGCCGAACATTGTGTATTCAGCTTGAAGTCCTTCACGCGGCCGTTCTTCAGGATGATGATCTTGATATCCTGGCCGCCCACGTCGCAGATGACATCAACATTCTTGTAGAAATGCAACCCCGCCTGCGTATGGGCCACGGTTTCCACCAGCGCCGCATCGGCGCCGATGACATCCTTTAGAATGTCCTTCGCGTATCCGGTAGTGCCGACGCCCAGCACCTTCAATGTGGCGCCCTGGTCGGTGATCTGCTGTTCCAGCTTGGCGAAGATATCCATCGTATCCTCGATGGGATTGCCCTTCGACAGTTGGTACGCCTTGGCCAGAATGCGGCGCTCTTTGTCCTTCGAAATGAGAACAGCTTTGGTGGACGTCGAGCCACCATCGATTCCGATGAAGCCCTCCACCACCTCACCCTGCTGGAAGGTCGAGGGGATGAACTTCTTGTGCTTGTAGCGCTCTTTGAAGCCATCGAGATCTTCAGCGCTCTTCGCCAATCCGCCGTTGCCGCCCTTTTTCTTCTTCTCTTCGTCGCGGCCCACTTCGATGTACCACTGCAGCTTTTCGTAACCGGCGTACTGGCCGATGTGCTCATCTTCCGTCTTGCCGAACTCCACCGCGCCGATGGCGGCAAAGTACTGCGCGTTGTCTGGCGTGCGGATGAGATCCTCGGGCGGCACGCCTTCGGGCAGCGGATAATTGCGCTCTTCCCAGATCTTCGGGATGTTGTGCTTCCAGCAATCGCGCATGCCGGTGATGTAGCAATTGGGACCACCCAGCAACAGCACTACCGGACGCAGCGTGTTGCCGCGCGCCAACACACACAGGTTCTGCATCACGATGGCTTCAAACAGCGAAGCCATCAATTCGTCCGCGGGTACGCCGCTCTTCTGCAAACCGTTGATGTCGGTTTCAGCGAACACGCCGCACTTGCCGGCCACGGGATGCAGGCGCAGTCCCTTGTAGCCCATGTTGCAGAGCTCATCGGCCGGGATGCGCAGTTTGGCGTTGATCTTGTCGATGACCGCGCCCGTACCACCGGCGCACTTGTCATTCATCGACGGGATCTTCTTCTTGCGGCCGGTTTCCGGATCTTCCTTGAAGATGATGATCTTCGCGTCCTGGCCGCCCAGTTCGATGACGCTGCCGCACTCGGGGTAGAGTTTCTCCACCGCCAGCGAGACCGCATTCACTTCCTGCACGAACTTCGAGCCAAGGTGCTTGCCGAGGCCCGATCCTCCCGACCCGGTGATGAACATCCGGGCGTTTGCAGCCTTGAAGCCGTCGATTTCTTCCTCGAAGCGCTTCAGGAATTCGAGACATTTCTCCGGCTGCTTGGTGTCATGCCGCTGATAATCGCGCCAGACAATCTGATCCGTGGCAGCGTCAACAACCACACTTTTGACAGTCGTCGAGCCGACGTCCATGCCGATCATGAACTTCTTGTTCATTCGCTTTTTACTCCGGGCAGAGAGGTCCTACAGTCTACTAGTTTACGTGAGCGGCCGCGGCCATGGGTTGGGGTTGCCAGCCTTCCTTCTTCATGCGGTCGGCGATGTGAAGGACGAAATTCGCAGCGGTGCCTACGACGCCTTTCGTGTGCGGCACGTGGTACATGGGTTTCTTGGTTTCCGGATGAGCTTCGACAAAGGCGCGGCAGTCTTCCAGGGTGAGCCCGGCGCGCTGCAGCACTTCGGCGAATTCGTTCTTCGCTTTGTTCTTCGCCTCGCCGAGCGCCATCTGCACACGGCTGTGGGCGTTGATCTCGCCTTCGCCCGAAGTTTCGATGGGCAGGAAGATCATGTCCTTGTAGGTGCCCGTAACAGCCGCCTGCGCACCGTCGGATTGCGTGGAAGGCATGCATCCGAACGGCTTCAGGCTGAGCACCATGTGGGCCAGATCCTTGTTCGAGTAATAGATGTTCTTCGCCACTTCCAGGTGGCCTTCGCCGCCGCCCGCGCGCGAGTTGTAGAAGGGATGACCCATGCGCTGCAGCTCGTACTGATCGGCGAGGTGATGCGCCAAGCCGCCCAGCGCGTCCACGATGCGGTGATATTCGCGCTTGAAAATCGCCTCAGCCAGCTTCAGCTTCGCCACCTTGTTGCGGAAGCTGTATTCGATCTTCATGCGCTTGCCCAACTGCCAGATGGGAGGCAGCACGGCGCCTTCTTCCAGGCCTTTCGTGTCGGAGTACTTCTGGATGACCTGGTGAATCATGTACATGATCCAGGTGCCGATGGGCTCCACCAGAACCTGCGCGCCTTCGCGCTCCAGGAAACGAAACATATTGAAGTTGCCGTCGCCTTCCGTGGTCTGCGCCCAGAATTCGCCGGTGATCTTCACGATCGGCTTCACGCGGAGGCGATCCACCTCCACTTCATCGTACATATCGCGGCAGCGCTGCAGAGAAGCGGTAATGTCTTCGGAACGAAGCTGGTTGACGAACTTCCCGATGTATTCCGTGGTGTCCTTGAAGCTGTTCAGGAAGCCCGGCAGATCCTCGCCCACCTGCCACGGCTGCTTCTTCTTGAATACTTCATGCAGGTAATCGGTCACATTGTCCAGAACCTCATCGGTTTGGCCGGGTGTGATCTCGAACGGCCGTATTGCGTAGGCGACTTCATTGACGATATCGCCGCAGTTCAGCGAGTTGAGAATGCCCAGGAAGAAGTCGAGATTCATCTCGAGACCCGCTTCGGCGTCCGACTGGCTCAACCCACCCGACTGCTGGAACAGCAACACGCGGAAGCCGTCGAAGCCGGCATTGCGCAGCGCCAGGCGGTATTCCGCTTCGTACATCCCGAACCGGCAGGGGCCGCATGCACCCGCCGTGAAGAACACATAGCGGTCTACGATCTCCTGCTTGGTCAATCCCTGCTCTTCCAGGCTCTGCAGATACTGCACCAGGTTGCCAACGGTAAAATAGGTGGGATTACACTGGCCGTTGTTGCCGTATTCCTTTCCAAGTTGGAAAGCGGCCACGTCTGGCGTTGGCAGTGACTCCGCCAGATAGCCAAGTCCTTCCAGGGCGCCGTGGATCAGCTTTTCGTGCTTCCAGGTCAGTCCACCGAACAGCAGAGTGGTATGTCCCCGCTGCTGGGCGTTGAAGGTCCGCTCCGTTGGACGTTTGAAGTGGTGGACATTCTTTTGTTCGAGGCCAGCCTCTCGTTCCAACCGGGCGCGCTCTTCGGCCAGGCGCTGCTGGATGATATCTTCCACGGAACTGTTGATCTGCACTAAACCATTTCCCAAGTTTGGCTTAGGCCCAAACGGCTGTGTACTCATCGTACCCTCTCTCACTCGTATCGATATTTAATAAATCAGACTACCGGACGCACAACTTTTCCCAGCATGTAGCAGTTTGCCCCTAAATCGGGACGAACGCAAATAAAACTTCATTGAACGGTAGAGTATCACATTGGATGGGGAAGGGGGAAGGTTCTGCGGGGAGACAATCCAGTTCAACACCGGTCCGTCAATCGCTCGAAAAGCGGCGCAAACGCACAATCTCAACAAAGGAAACAAATATGTTCACTAACCCCACGCCACTCACCGTGCCGCGGAAGTAGGAATTCATCCAAACCTGTTGCAGCGTGTGATTCCAGGTGGCGAAAAAATTCTGCTCCCAGAAATCAAGCCAGGGGAAGACAAGGAGAAATACCCCTAATTCAAAGCAGAAGATCGCAAACAGCACTGCGCCCACTTTGTGATACCAGCGGAACTCGGGAGCCCGTGGATTCACTGGGCCGGCATGCCCGAATTCCGGGTTCATAGGCTTGCCCCGTCTGGCGGGAAGAGAGGAAGTTGCCGCACGGGCGCGTACGACATGCGGTGGTACGGTGTGGGACCGTGCTGCGCCAGCGCCGCCAAATGCTCCGGAGTGGGGTAGCCCTTATGCCGCGCCAATCCATATTGAGGGAATTGCTGATCCCAATCGCAAAGACACGCGTCCCGATCCACCTTGGCCAGTATGCTGGCGGCAGCGATCGACGGGCTCAGTGCGTCTCCGTGAATGATGCCCTCCTGCGGGATGTCGAGGTCGATCTGCAATGCGTCAACTAACAAATAATCCGGCGCCGGCCGGAGCATCGAAATCGCCCGTTTGATCGCCAGCCGCGACGCCTGGTAGATGTTGATTGCATCGATTTCCGAAGCATCCGCCGTAGCCACAGCCCATGCCACTGCGCGCTCACGGATACGTTCGGCCAGCACCGCGCGGCGCTCCGGGGTCAGTTGCTTGCTGTCCCGTAATCCGCGAATCGGGCTCGCCTGATCCAGTATGACAGCAGCCGCGAACACCGGGCCGAAAAGCGACCCCCGCCCTGCCTCATCGGCGCCGGCAATGCAAGCGTATCCCCGCTTTCGCGCAGCCTGCTCATAGGTGCTGCGAATAGGATTGTCTTTCGCGCCTCCGGCAGCCACGCGCATCGGGCTCGCTATGCGGCCGATTACTCGCGCTCGCGCAAACGCGCCGCTTTGCCGCGCAACGCACGGATGTAATAGAGCTTCGCCCGCCGTACTCGGCCCGTGCGAATGATCTGGATAGAATCAACCACCGGCGCCTGCAGCGGGAAGATGCGCTCCACGCCATGGCCGAAGCTGACCTTGCGCACCGTGATGGTCTCACCCATCCCGGAATTGTTACGAGCAATGACAGTGCCCTCAAAGGCCTGCAAACGCTCTTTTTCGCCTTCGCGAATCTTTACCTGTACGCGAATGGTGTCGCCGATCCGGAATTCCGGGTGGGGGGTGGCCCGTCTGTTCTTGTTCAGAACCTTGGTCAGTAAGGGGTTGGTCATGCTAGCTACCTCTAATCAATGCACAAATATCTTAGTTTAGCGCGTTTCCGGGCGTTGTGCTCCCCTGGAGCAAATCCGGACGCCGGCGCGCCGTCTTTTCCATCGCGGCCTGATGCCGCCATTTCCGTATCTCGGCATGATTGCCGTTCAACAAAACCTGCGGAACCGCCCAGCCGCGGAACTCCGCCGGGCGCGTCCAATGCGGGCAATCCAGGATGCCCTGCGAAAACGACTCATGGACGCTGGACGCCTCATTGCCCAATACTCCAGGCAGCAGGCGGCTCACCGCATCCACTACGACGGCTGCGCCTAACTCGCCGCCGCTCAATACATAATCGCCGATACAGATCTCGTCATCGGCCAGATGCTCGGCTACGCGCTCATCCACGCCTTCGTACCGTCCGCAGATCAGCATCAACTCGTCCAGTCCGGCGAACTCCCTGGCAACCCCCTGCTCAAACAGGCGGCCCTGCGCCGAAAGCAGCACTACCTTCTGCCGCGCGCTACGCTGCGGCCAGATCGATTCCACCGCCAGGAACAGCGGTTCGGCCTTCATCACCATGCCTTCCCCGCCGCCAAACGGCCGGTCATCCACGGTCTTGTGCCGGTCAAACGTCCAGTCGCGCAAGTTGTGAATGCGCACTTCCACCTGCCCGGCTTCAATCGCCTTGCCGAGCACCCCGTGTTCGAACGGCCCCCGGAAAAACTCCGGGAAGATCGTCACGATGTGGAAGATCACAACTCCTCAAATCCCTCCGGCAAGTCGACGACAATCCGCCGCTCAGCCAGATCATATTCCTTGCATATGGCCGGCACGAAAGGGATCAGCATCTCCTTGCCACCAGCCATCACCTGCAGCAGCACAGGTCCCCCGTATTCCAGGTAATCCCGCACTGTGCCCAACTCGCGGCCCGTCTTGTAATCGAGGACGCTGCAGCCGATCAAATCGTTGAAGTAAACCTCGCCTTCGGGAGGCGTAGGCCGGTCCGCGCGCGGAATCACCAATTGGGTATCGCGCAATGTTTCCGCCTGTTCCACCGAATCGATCCCGCTGAACTTCAGCACCATGCGGCCCTGATGCGGGAACGCATGTTCCAAAGTGACTGTCCGCTCCCCGGGCAGCAACACGAGCCTGGGAAAACCCTGTAATTGCTCCGCGGTCCAATTCGCGGCCTCGGCGATCACCTCGCCTTTAATGCCGCGCGGCCGGACAACACAGGCCAC
>CALFYN010000724.1 GCA_937952345.1 uncultured Acidobacteriota bacterium | reverse complement strand
CGCCAGTCGAACACAGCGGCCACCAACTCCTTCGAGTGTGCCTTCGCCATTTCGTAGGCCTCCACCATCCGAGGAGCAGGAATCTTGTGCGAGATGATGGGCTCCAGTCCGATCGCCCCGCTCGCCATCGACTGCAAGACGAAGTCCCAATTGCGCCGCAGATTGAACCGGATCTCCGCCGGCTTGCATTCCACCCGCGGAGCGAACCCCGCTCCGATCAGGGTCAGAGCCTTCCCGTAGAACCACTGCGGGTCAAACGGATTGAACGATGGCGGAGCCTCTGCCCGCCCCGGAAACCCGAGCACGCTGATGCGCGCCCCATACCGGCACATCTCGATCGAGTCGCGGTACGCCTTCCACGGATTGGCCGTCAACACGACAACGTCGATCTCCCGGGGCAACTCGTCTTCGCCCGTGACACAGATATGATGAGCGCCCACTCGCGAGGCAAGCTCCGCACGGTTCCGCGCATTAGCCACTGCGTACACCTCGGCGCCCATTGCCCGCGCGATGGCGCACGTCGCCAGGCCGATGACCCCGAGGCCTACGACGGCAACACTTTCGCCCGGCTCATAGCGGGCGTGCCGCAGTGCATTCACGCCAAGCGTCGTCAGATAGGTTAAGGAGGCCTGTTCGCTCGATACGTTCGGCGGAATGATCGAATACGGATCGCTGCCCTTCATCACATAAGCCGACTGATGCGCCTTCGGTGTGAAGATGCGGTCTCCGGCCTTCAGCCCGGTAACCTGCGCCCCGGTCCTGCGCACGATGCCGGCATTCGAATAGCCGACCCAGCGCGGGTAGTCCGGCGCGGTCGGTATCTCCGTCGACCGGCCCAGGTAGTTCCCCAGGTCGGTCCCCGTCGAAAGCGCCGAGACCTCTGTCTCGACGTAGACTTCGTCAGCGGCAATCGCATTCGGATCGAGCGGCCGCTCTTCCAGGCGCAGGTCTCCGGCGCCATAAAGAATCGCTTGTAGCATCGCTATTTATCATGGCACGCACGCCAAGACAGGAGGACGACTTACTATGGTGAGAATGCTCGCACGCATCCCGCTCGCATGGTGGATCCTGATCGCCGGCATATTCGGCACGGGGCTCGGATTCGCCGCTCCCGATTTCGCCCGCCAGAGCGCTTTCCTCAGCAACATCTTTCTCCGGCTCATTCAGTCCATCATTGCCCCGGTCCTGTTCGGCGTGCTCGTACGCGCCATCGGCGGCGCCGGCGACCTCCGCTCGCTGGGCCGTCTGGGATGGAAATCGCTGGTCCTGTTTGAAGTCAACACAACGATCGCCCTGCTGCTCGGATGGTTCACCGCTGTCATCGTCCAACCCGGCCGCGGCGTCCATCTCGCCGTCGCCGCGATGCCGGAAGTAACTCACGCCGGCTTCACCGCCACGCTCGAAAAGGTCTTCCCCTCCAGCATCGTCGATGCCATGGCTCGCGGCGATGTCCTGCAGATCGTTGTCTTCTGCCTGTTGTTTGGACTCGCCGCCAACATGGCCCGCGAACACGGAGCCGTCATCGTGCGCTTCGCCGATGCCGTGGCCGAAGTCGCCTTCGCCTACACGCGCCTCATCATGTACTTCGCTCCGGTGGCCGTTGCCGCGGCCATGGCCTCCACCGTTGCCGGTAACGGCAGCGCCGCGCTCGAAGGTCTGGCCCGCTTCGTTGCCTCCTCCTACGCAGCGCAGTTGCTGTTCCTCATTGCCGTACTCGGCGGTGTCCTCGTTCTGGCCCGAGTCCCTTTGCGGCCATTCGCCGCGGCCGCCCGGGAGCCGTTCCTGGTGGCCTTCGCCACTACCTCCAGCGCTGCTGCCTTGCCCGCCACTCTCGATCACATGGAGCGCTTCGGAGTCCCCAAGCGAATCCTCGGCGTCGTGGCGCCCCTCAGCCTTTCGCTGCATCTCACCGGCAGCACCATCCATCTGGCCATGGCTACTCTATTCGTTGCCCAAGCCGCGGGCATGGAGCTGAGTTGGGGGCGGCAATTGCTCATCCTTGCCACCCTCAAGATCACCAGCAAAGGTGTCGCCGGCATCCCGCGGGCCAACTTCGTCATCCTTACGGGATTGTTCGCTTCCTACGGCATCCCGGCCGAGGGGCTGACCATGCTCCTCGGCGTCGATGCCATCATCGATATGATCCGCACCAGCGTCAATGTAGTCGGCCATTGCGCCGCCGGGCCAGTGCTCACCAGGTGGGAAGGGGAACCCCTCACACCCGCCGCGTCCGCAGCATCGCCAGTCCCGCCAGGCCAGCTCCCAGTAGAAGAACACTCGCGGGCTCCGGCACATTCGAATCCACGTTGATGGAGAAGGGAACCACCAGCTCGGCTGACCCGAGTTGGCAGGCGCCGCAGACCGAGGGGTCATCGGAGAACCGTTCATATAAAATATATAGGTTGCCCGAATTCACCGACAACAGCGGGGCATCGGGCAGCAACTGGAAGTATCCCAAGCCCGTGAATGCGTTCTCGTCGAAGGCTTGCGTCCAGTCCGGAGCGCCCGGGGCGAGCACTCCCCCCGACGGTCCGCCTTGGCTGCCGATGAAGTCCACATAGAAGCCCAGCGATGGGTTCGTTTCATCGCCCGTGAACGATGCGATCACGGTGATCCACTCCGTTGGATCCGACTGCAAGGTGAAGCCCCAGCCCACTGCCGAGCCCGGGGCCCCCGTTACGGGGCCCGCCGGCGAAATCGTCAGAACCGGAGCCGCCGTGGCAATTCCCATGGCGGCCGCCAGCACAGTACAGAAAAGAGTCGATTTCATGTTTTATCTCCCAGATTTATCGGAAAAGAGTCAGCGTCGTGGAGCCGGTGTAGGCTCCGCCATTGGCCGAGAACTGCACGGTGAACTGCACGCGGGTGGCTCCCGAGGGCCATTGGAACACCAGCGTGTGCCCCGCCGATCCGCCCACCGGAATCTCGCCCACGGCAGCCGGCAGCGCCGACACCAGCGATACGGCTCCGCTACCCGCCATGGTGGCGATGTTGCTGACGCCGGTAATCGTCACGCCCGAGGCCGCGCCCTGTCCGATGTTCCGCAACAGGACCGGCACCAGCCGCTGGCCGGCCACCGGACCATCGGTGCGCTGTCCGCCCGCCGTGGCGAAGAGTTGCGGCCGCGCCGATGGCGCGAAGTTTGCCACCACGGTCGCTGGATCGTTCACGTACACGGTCTGCGGATTGGTAGACCCCTGCAGCGCGCCCGAGAAGCCGCTGAAGGTATAGCCGTTCGCCGGTGTGGCCTGCACCACCACCGGGTAACCCGTCACGCCCGTGGGATACCAGCCTTCGCCGGTGGCCGTTCCCGCGCCCGCCGGACTGCTGGTCACCGTCAGGTACACCTGCTTCTGATAGCGGATGGTCAACGTCGCCGGACCGCTCGGTGTGAAGTCCACCACATTGCTGCCGGGTATGTTCCACAACTGGTATGC
>CALFYN010000723.1 GCA_937952345.1 uncultured Acidobacteriota bacterium | reverse complement strand
TTACCTATGATACGGAGTCTTGCTTTGTTGCTGGATGTCTGAAAAGCCGTCGAATGCGCGCATCAGAATATGGTCGTGCACCGCGACGTGAAGCCGGCCAACATCCTCGTCGACGCAGGGGGGAAGGCCAAGGTGCTCGATTTCGGCATCTCGCGCCTGCTCGATTCCGATCACGACGCCGGGCCACCCCCGGAGTGGGTGCATGCCTTCACTCCTCCCTATGCCAGTCCGGAACAGGTACGTGGAGAGGACGCATCGACCTCGGCTGACGTGTATTCGCTAGGTATAATCCTGCAGGAAATGTCCGCCGGTGTCCCTACGCCGTTGGGCCTGGGAGCTGATCTCGCCGCTATCGTCACGCAAGCCACGCATCCGCGCTGGCCGGAGCGATATCGGTCGGTGGAGGCCTTCCGGTCGGATCTGGAGAGACTGATGAATGGCCTGCCGGTGCATGCCCGCCCGGCGACGCCCTTGTTGCGGTTGCGCAAGTTCCTCTCTCGCCACCAGTTCAGCGCGCTGGCCGGGGTCGCCGCCGTATTGGCGCTCGCCGCGGGCCTTGCGGCGACAACCTGGCAGGCCCGTCGCGCTGAGCGCCGCTTCGGTCAAGTCCGCGCACTCGCCAACACCTTCCTGTTCCGTATTTACGATCAGCTCAACGGGGTCCCCGGAGCGACGCAGGCGCGGGAAACCTTGGTCGAAACCGCACTCGCCTACCTGGAAAGCCTGCGCCGCGAGGCGGGTCACGACCCGTCACTGCTGGAGGAACTGGCATCCGCCTACGAACGCGTTGGAGACGCGCAAGGCGCGCCCGCTGACGCCAGCACCGGGCGATCCACGCCGGCCTTGGCCAGCTACGGCAGGGCAGTGGAACTACGAGAACTACTGCTCCGTGTGCAGGGGTCCTCGGTAGCGCAATGGAAGGCGCTGGCCACGGCCCACCTCAAGGCGGGCGAATTGGAGTTCATTTCCGCCCGCCTCCCCGGAGCGGAAGTTCACTACCAACGCGCCAAGGCCGCAACGGGCTCGGCGTTAGCGCTTGCCGGCCCGGATGGCGGGGTGTTGGAACTGGAGGCGAAGGTGCTTACGCGCCTCGGCTCCCTTCGCCTCCGGACCGGGGAACCCAGGCAGGCCTTGGCCGACTTCCAATCGGCTTTGCAGCGGCTGCGGCGCTTCCGGGCGCCGCTGCGGAGCCTCTGGGCGGCGCACATGTACCTGGCTGACACTTACCTCGATCTGGCTTTACCGCTCCAGGCTCTCGCTACCCTGCGCCAGGGCGAGGCGCATGGACGCCGGCTTTGGGACGATCCCGGCACGGGCCAGGTCGGGCAACGGGCCCGCGTCCTCCACCTACAATCGCTGGGAGATGCCTCCGGAGGTGCCTACCATCTCAGCGCCGGCGATTCCGAGGCAGCGCGTGCCGCCTACCTGCAGGCGCTGGCCGCAGCCGAGGCAATGTCGCGAGCCGATCCCAACGATGCGCAATCAGTCTCGGCACGGGCTCTTTTGGAATGGCGCCTTGCCGCCCTTGCGGAGACCTCCGCGCCGCTCGACGCTGAACGCCGAGTGCGGAACGCGGTGCGGCTGGTGGACCGTCTGCTCGTGCTGTCCCCCAGCAACGCGGAGCAGGAGAGAAATCGCCTCTTCTTCACCCTGACATTAGCCCGCTGCCTGATCGCTCAGGGCAAGCCGCAGGCTGGCCTCGCCGTGTTGGAGCAGGTTCATTCGCCCGGAACCAGCGACTCCGGCCATGATCGTCCTCTCGTCGAGCTTGTCCTCGGCGATGCCCGCGCTGCCGCGGGACAGCCGATCCCGGCGGCGTCTCACTGGCGGGAAGGCGTCCGGCTCTCCCAGCTCCACGCGAAACAGCAACCGGGAGATCTCTCCTGCCAACGTTGGGGCGCCGAATGCGCCGGAAGGCTGAAGGATCCGGCTTCCCGCCGCGACGCCCTCACTTTCTGGCTTGGTCTGGCCAGGCAGGAACCCGCCAACCAATTCTTCGCACGCCAAGTCAGATTTTTTTCCGCCCCTTGACGCCGGAAACGCGATTCTCGCGCAGGTATTAGGCAGAGTGCACTTTTCCCAGGAGGAGTTTCATGCTGAGACTGATACTTTTGATGTGTCTGGCCGTGCAGATTCACGCGGCACCCTGCGCCTTGGCCCTGCTTTCCACCTACATCGCCGGAGGATGTTCCAACCAGGGCGTCACCTTCGATGGCTGGGCTTACACCCCGGGCGGCTCGTCCATCGGCGCCGGCGACATTCTGGTCACGCCTAGCGTCGTCGCGCCCTACTTCGAGTTCCACGTCATCTCGGGAGGATGGACAGCCGGCCCCGGCGAGGTGATCACACCCACCATTTCTACACTCGCCACCGGAGCCACAAGCGTGGTCGCAAGCCAGGTGTTCCTCGCCTTCGGGACCGGCACGGGGACCGCCATGGCGAGCGCTACTCTGGAAACGTGCTCCGGCGATTTGCTTCCCGCGTGTGCGTCCGGCGTGCTCAGCGTTGTCACGGCGCTGAGCACTGGTCCCATCCTCGCCAATGGTCCGATTCCTCCGGGCGATCCGATCGACATGCGACTCTCGTTGTTCCTCAGCGGGGGCACGGGCATAGCCTACCTCGAGACCGTCAACGCCGGACTGTTCGCCACGCCGGAACCTCCTACCGCCGCCTTGCTGCTGCCGGTGCTCGCAGCTTTCTGGTGGGGGAACCGTCGCGCGTCCCGTTACTGACGCCACTTGTCATCGCCTCACGCCAGACCTGCCACAGCACGGCCTTTCGTGCTGGTCCACAGGAACCGGCTCCTCCGCCGTTCTCCAATCGCCAGTTCACTGGATCGAGCGCTTGAAGTCTGCGTTGAATCCCACCCATGCCTGCCCTGGACGCACGCCTCAAACTCCTCGCGTGTGGCCTCCCGCGGTTCGAGGTTGACACGATCGCAATGGGCTCCCCTTTATCGCACCAAATCTGCGGGTGCGCGTACCGCTGCTGACCGGTCGCTCTCCGCGTAGGTGACCGGCAAGCCGCAGTCCAATAAGAGCGGGCGAAAGAATCCTCTCTAAAGCCCTGCTTTCCCTCAGCATCCGAAGACAGGATTCCTGGTGTCCATTTGCGCGCTGTTCTTCGCATGTCAGGATGAGGCCCAAGAAGCACCAAAGCTCAACATCGGTCGGGCCAGAGGGAAGAGTCCGGCTTGGCGCAACTCTGTGGGATCACGGGAGGCAGGACATGGCGTCATGGTCCATATTGGCACCAGTTGGCTCCGGCGGTGCAAACCGGAAGCTGGATGTCTACACGATTCAGGCCTTGTTGAACCACGCCAGGGTCCAATGGGGACAACAACAGATCGGTGTGGACGGCGTGGTGGGAGGCGAGACCGCCGGAGCAATTTCCGATTTTCAGAAGAAGTGCTTCGGAACGTCCGACGGACGAGTGGATCCAGGACGCCGGACGATCGCGCATCTGAACGAGGTCTTCGAGCGCGCTCCACTCAAGAGGCAGAGGATCTACACCCACGGGCGATACTCCGTCACAATCGGCGAAGACGGGCGGCTCTTTGTCGCTCCGAGCGATTGGCTTACGAAGTACTCTGCCGCCATCCACGGCGAGTATTGGCACATTTTTGAATTCGGCCGGCCTGGCGTGAGCGGACCCGAACGGATCATGGACTACAACAGAATACGTGCCGGGGAAGTCCTCATCCACCTTCCCACATATAAGACCTACACGAAGGTGCCCGTGCCACCCCCGAAGATCCTGCCGGACGGCGAAAAGAAGAGGATTACGATCGATGCGTTGAAGCACGACTTCAACGTGCCCGGTAACTACTGGAGCTTTCTGAGCACCGTCGGGGACGCCATCGGTCTCGGATCGCAAGCACTGGAGTTCCTCGCAGTGTTTGCGCAGTCGTTGGGAAAGGCCACCGAGATAGTCGGATTCATCGCGGTTCCGTTTGAAATCGCCTGCAATACCATCGATTGGGCCAACGCGGGGGATGCAGGAGTACGGATTTATGGTCTGCGGGCAGTTGCCTATGCAATCACTGCATATGCCTTCGAGGAGCCTGCCCCAAAATCTTCCCCACAAGTCAGGGCGTCCTGGATGCCGAGCAATCCGGAGCAAATGCGGCGCCTGGACCGTTTCTGGGAAAAGTGTAGTGCCACGGCAACTGCCGAGATGGATCGTTGGGCGAATCAAAACGGCGGATCGAACAACTGGAGGATCGCCCTTCGTGCCGTTGGAGACGGCCAGCCCAGGAAACTCTCTCTGGAGCTAATGAAATATCAGGAGAAAGAGATACTCCACGATGCCGCTGGGTGGGGGGCGGTGCTTGAAATGTGGCGCCACAACTACAGCATTCTCTACAAGGATTAACGGCGCGTGGAGATATCCTGCTTTGGCGGTTATACGCGGCGGCGACGGCACGAGGTTGAATGATGGCGGAGTTTCTGAATCTAGCTTAGCTAGATCAATGGAAGGGCTTTGACAAGGATCAGAACCCTCGCTGGCAAATGTGCCCGTTCAGGGGGTGGCATCGCCACGTGCAGTTGCGCAACGGAACGGGCCTCATCATCGAGAAGGGCGGGCTATTGGTGAGTGAGCTAACGGAGCCGTGGGAGATTCCGGACCGCTGGACGGACAGTCCTGATGTCAGGCTCGGCTCCCGGCAAACTCGCTACTTCTGCGTGAGTGGATGGAGTTTTATTGGAACGACTTTCATCCTGGCCAAGGACGCAAGCGGCTCAGTCCGCGCCCAACTCGACGTGACGGTTAAGGAGAAGAGGAAGGTGCGGGTGAATTTCGTGTTCATCAGAGACTCCGCGGGCCACCAGACGAGCCGATTTCCTGCCGCGGTTCCCAGGTGGTTGGCGAGAATCAACGAAATCTTCCTGGACCAGGCCAACGTTGAGGTTGTCAGCGATCGGATTGGGTGGGTGACAGTGCCCACAAACCTCGGTAGCGTAATCCGCCAGTCCCCCGGCCACGATGAACGGTGGTATGTGGAAAGATGGATCGGTCAAAGCCCTGACCTGACCTTCTGCATGGTTTGGGAGTACGAATCTGACCTTGTGACCGGCGTGGGTCTCGACCAGGTGCGGGAGCACACACTCGGCGCCACCTGCTTTTTCGAAGATGAGGCGAGACCCGATACGGGCGCGGCGATGGCGCACGAGATCGGCCATTTCCTCGGATTGCGTGACAACGCCCGCAAGAACCACCTGATGTCCTTCTACCCCCAGCATCGTGGCGTTTACCTGTCGCGCGAGGAAATCGACACAATAAACCCCTCAGGGGTACACCGATGAGCAGGCCGCCGTGTCCTTTGCGGACCAGTGAATGAACGAAACCCGGAGGCTAGTCGGCCGCCCGTTCCTTGTCGTGTGAATCGCCGTCACCGTCGAGGAGAGAGTCGGCAACCAAACCCATCCACCGGCCGAACACGGTCTCAGACAGCCTGCCCAGACTGCTGGAGTGGGCACCGGGGTCGATTGACTCAGTCAGATCGAGAACATCCTCTCGATTCGCATCCTGGCCGAGCCAGTCCGCCACCATGTCCGGCGTTACTTCAAGATGAAATTGCAATCCGTAGGCGCTGGCGATGCGATAGGCTTGGTGTCTGCAGGCTTCGGACCAGGCAAGCCACTCCGCGCCGGCGGGCAGATCGAACGTCTCTCCGTGCCAGTGGAAGA
>CALFYN010000722.1 GCA_937952345.1 uncultured Acidobacteriota bacterium | reverse complement strand
TGTTGCTTTCCATCGCGCACGCCCCGCCCAAAGTATCGTGGCGGCCGCAGGTATCGGCGACGATTGTCAAAAGAACCGAACCGCGCTCCGTGAGCAGCTTTGTTCCCGTGGTGAGATAGATGCCCCCCTGCTCACGAATCGTACGCTGGGCGCTGTAGCGGTCCGACAGATCCCACGCATTGTAGAACAGCGTATCGGCCGCCTGATTGCCGTGCAGATCGACGATGCGGAAGTATTGTCCGGCTTTCAATTCGCCGCCCCAACCATCGCCGGCGGGAACTACGTCGCAACGAATGGCTCGCGCGGGATCCAGGTTGCTTTCCACAATTCGTTTTGCGCTCATGGTAAATCCCTATAAGAAATAGCGTTCTGTCAAAGTAAAGCCGCGGCCGTTTTCCGGCCGCGAGTTGCGGCAGAAATCATCCGCATCCGGAGGTGGAACCCTGCACACGGTGAGTTGCAGCGGTTTCGGCTCGAAGCGCGGATTGGGATCGAGCGGGTGAGGGCAGGAATTGAGAACCACCAGCGTATTCATTTCCGCTCGCAGTTCCACGTAGTCGTCGGCGCGCGAATTTCCCGCAATAAAAGAAAGCAGACCTTCCTCGTTGACAACGACTTTGCTGAAGAAATTGACGTTCGACGAAAGATCGCGTTCGCTCAGTCCCCACTTGTCCATCTCGGTGAGGAAGCTGTCGCGACCGTTCTTCACGTACTCATTGCGCGAGTGCTGATAGCTCGACGGGCCGTAGCGCTTCAGTGCCAGAGCGGCATCGGAGCAGCCGGAAATCGGATCGTGCCATCCCACCGAATCCTCGGTCACAGAGCAGAGCACGCGGCCCATGTCGGAGTAGAGCACGGAACCTTTGGTGAGGCGCGCAATGTGCTGAGCCTTCAACGTATCCGGCATGTTATAGCGCTCCACCGGATTCTCGAAATTGAAAAACAGTGCCCCGGCATTGGCGCCGCCTTCGAGATCGGTGAGGCGGAGCGCCGTGCCCCGCTTCAGGACATGGGACCACATGGCGCCAGCGGGCAGTAGTTCAGAAAAAAGCACACACTCATCGCGCATGGATTGCGGACCTCCATCATTTAAAAAAGACTGGATTATTGCGGGAAGTTCAGGAACGCGGGGGGCCGCAGCAAACGTCCATCGCGGTCATGCGCAAGAACACGTGCAGCGCCACGAAGGCTCGGATTCGTACACATCGAAGGCCGCGTGGCATGCCTTCACTATGCCACAGGCCGTTCTGGGAAAGCCATGAAATTCGTGCCGCAAAACGACAAAAACAATTAATCGAAGTCATAAGCGATTTCTGCTGAGTGGGCCGCAAAGGCTCTGCTACAATAAGGATCCTGAGCCGTCCGGCTCCCCGTTACAGCGTTTCCCGCCTCGTCTCCGGGTTATTTTCCAAGTCAGAAATCACGCGCAATCCACGTTTCCGGCGCCTGCGTCTGCCGCCACAGGAGCTCTATCCGTGACTGTCATGTTCTGGCCGGTGATCATTTTCATGGCCCTCTCGCTGGCGGTGGGCCTTTACACATATACCCAGGTGCGTGGCTCCAGCCACCGCTTTGCCGTTTGCGGAAAAGCAATGCCGTTCTTCATTATCGGTACCGCGCTGTTGGCGCAGGCCGTCGACGGAAACGCAACCCTGGGCAACGTAGCTCTCACCTATTCGAGCAGTATCTGGACGGGCTTGATGATTCCCGTCGGCCTGGCCGCGAGCCTGCTCTTTGTCGGACGCTTTCTGGCAGCGCCATTGAACCGGATGAACCTGCTGACACTGCCGGAGTATTTCTTCCGACGCTACGGCCGGAATACGGAACTGCTGGTGTCCATCCTCACCATCTGCTGCTTCACGGTGCTGATCGCGGGAAACCTGTCGGCGGTGGCGTGGATTGTGTCCGTGGCCACCGGGTGGAGCTACGCGAGTTCCCTTTGCTTTTCCACGGCGATCATTGTGGCCTACACCATGGCCGGCGGCCTCTATTCCGCCATCTGGACCGATCTGTTCCAGATCCATGTGGCCCTCATCGGATTCATCGCCTCGGCGATTTTCGTCGTCGCCTCCTACGGCTGGGACAACCTGCTTGCTGGAGTGCCGGCCACGATCCTCAGCCTGGACGGCGTGACGAAGATGAGTTCCGGCGCTCTGCCGAACTGGGCGGGAACCATCGCATTGGCGTTCGGCAATGCAATGGCTCTCGATTTCATGGAGCGGGTGTTCGCGGCAAAGAGCCCGGAAACCGCGCGCAATGGCTGCTATTACGCCGCCTCACTCACCATGGTGATCGGCTTGTGCGCATCGATTCTCGGCATCGCCGGTATCGCACTGGTGAAGAACGCCGGTGATCCGCGCATGGTGCTCCCGCTGCTGGCCTCGGGACATATCCCGTTCTGGATGGGAGCGATGGTGTTTCTTGGTGTTCTGGGTGCATCCATGTCCACGGCCAACGGAGCGATGCTGGTCATCAGCCTTGTGCTGACGCAGAACATCGTCGTGCGCTGGCGCAAGCAGCCCCTGGGTGATTCAGTCGCGCTGCTCATCACGCGCGCCATGGCGATCCCCACTGCCGTTTTGGCGGCGCTACTGGCCTACTTGCGTCCCGAACCCGGCATCCTGCTGGTGATCGCCTTCGACATCGTCTTTGCGGGATGCGTCGCGCCGCTCGTGCTGGGAGTGCATTGGCGCAAGGCAAATGCAACGGCCGCGGTGAGTGCCATCCTCGCCGGAACCGGCGCGCGAGTGGCCGCGCACTTCCTCACTCCCGCCGCCTGGGCGGGGCTCGATACTTTGATTCCCCCGGCCATCAGCCTGGCCACGTTCTGGACCGTCTGCACACTGACGCAAGGACGCGAACCGGCCACGGCGCCAGCCGACTCCATGGAGCTTGCATGACCCTACGATTCGTCCGCTCGATCTCTCTGGCCGCGGCTTTGTCCGCGGCGGTTCTTGGCGATGAAGTACCCAAAGCGCCGACCAAAAAGATGCAGCGGCCTCCGCGCCCCGGCATCAAAGAAGCCGGCGTGCAAAGCCCGATGACGGATCTGAAGCCCGATGCGGTGTTCCCCGTCCCCGGCGTGCCGGACTGGCAGGTGGTCACCGCCGACGCAGTATGGGTTTCCAATGGACCGAAGAACACCGTGCACCGCATGGATGTGAAAACGAACCTTGTCACCGCCAACATTACCGTGGGAAAGAAGCCGTGTTCCGGACTGGCCGCGGGCTTCGGCAGTGTCTGGGTGCCGAACTGCGGCGATGCCACCCTCTCTCGAGTGGACATGAAGACGAACACCGTCGTAGCCACCATACCCGTTGGCCCCGCGAATTCCGAGGGCGGAATCGCCGTGAGCGAAGATGCTGTATGGTTGCCCTCCGATCCCGCCGGCAAGCTCTCCCGAATTGATCCGAAGACGAACACCGTGGCGGCCGAGATCCCCATTCCAGCGGGTTCGTTCGCTGCCGTCTACTCGAACAAGGCAGTGTGGATTTCCGGGACCGAAAGCAGCAAGCTCATCCGCGTGGATCCGAAGAAGAATGCCGTTGCCGCGCTGATCCCCGTTGGTCCAAGACCGCGATTTCTGACCGCCGGTGGAGGCTCCATCTGGACGCTGAACCAGGGCGACGGCACCGTTTCGCGCGTGGATGCGAAGACCAACAAAGTGATCGCCACCATCGAATGCGGCATCCCGGGCACCGGCGGCGAGATCTCCTACGGCGGCGGATTCATCTGGGTCACCGTGTTTCAAATCCCCATCACGAAAATCGATGTCAAGACGAACAAGGTAGTGCGGCAGTGGATGGGCGCGGGCGGCGACGCCATCCGCTTCGGCCATGGCTCGGTCTGGCTCTCCAATCTGCGGGAGCAAAACGTGTGGCGCCTCAGCCCCAGCATGCTGCGCTAGTTTTGCGATAGAATTTGGCTGGGCAACGTCTGCCCCGCCATGTTGCTGCGTTTTACAAGCCTCGTTGTCTTGTCGGTTTCTGCTTGCCTCCATGCCGAGACTCTTGGCGTGTATCTGGACCATCCCCTCCCTGAACCTGCCGCTGCTTCCTTCCGTGAAGAACTCCGTAACCTGCTGAAAGAAACAGGCGTTTCCATCGAATTGCGCAGCTTGAAAGACCGACGTGCCGGTGAATCGTTTGACCGGTTGATGGTGGTGCAACTGCGTGGGAGTTGCGAAGTCGCCGGCGAAGCGGCGCCGCTCAAAAAGCGTACCCCGCTCGCTTCGACACAAGTGGAAGGCAATCGAATTCTCCCCTACACAGAACTGTTCTGCGACCGCATCCGCAGCCTGTTGACGGCAGCCTTGGAACGCGAACCGCTGTACCGGCGCCACACGCTCACGGGGCGCGCTTTGGCCCGCATCCTCGGCCATGAAATCTACCACTTCCTCGCGCAGGAGAAGACGCATGCCGGCAGCGGGGTCGCCAAGAATTGTTTGGGCAGCCAGGATCTGCTCAATGAGGACTTCGCGTTTGATCACCATACCCTAGCCCGCCTGCGCGCCACTCCGGAACAAACGGTCTACTACGAAGCAGAAGAGGCCACAGGACGCTAAGCGCCCCGTGGCCCCTGTGTTGCTTTCTGATGATTGGGAGATCAGAACTCGTAGCGTAGAGCGAACTGCATCACTCTCGCCGGCATCGCCCGTTGATACTCCCCAAACGTTGCCGGACGATCCAACCGCAACTGCGCGTCGAAGAAGTTCACCATGTTGAACGCATTGAACGCTTCGGCACGGAATTGCAACCGGTGGCCTTCCATCGGTAGACGGAAGAACTTCGCGGCGGCGATGTCGAAGTTCATCATGTCGTCGACACGAGTGATGGCCCGCGTCCCCGTGGCGCCGGGATACTGGCCCACGAAGCTGCGGATGGCGCTGGTGTTGGCGTAGACGCTCGGGTTGCCGTTCTGGTTGAACGAGGTCTTCGCCTCCGGTGCCGCGCTCACGCCCGGCTTCAGAATGGCAATGGCCGAGCTCAGGTAGTTCGTCGGGTAGAAACCGGCGTTGGAGATGGTGGTGGGTAGTCCGCTGCGATAGCGCATGATGGTCGACACCTGCCACCCGCCGATGACATGATCCGCCCATCCCGGAACAGCGGAGAAGAACTTGCCGTTCTTGCCGAAGGGCAGTTCATACAGCGCATTGGCTGACATGTTGTGGCGAATGTCGAAATCCGACGAACCGCGGAACGATCCGTAATCGAACGCATCCTGCACCACCGCTCCGCTACCGCCGGCACCGGATTCGGGAGTGCTCGAGTTGTCGATGGAGTGCGACATCGTGTAGTTCAAGTCGAAGGCGAATCCGTTCGACAAAGCCCGCCGCGCCGACAGTGTGCCTCCATGGAAGTTCGAGAAGCCCACATTCCGCCACGTGCGGTTGCCCGCGTTCTGCATGGCGAAGGTGGTGTTGCAACCGGTCACCATGATGCAGTTCGGGAACCTCGCCGAGCGCAGCCGGTCCAGATCGTTCAGCGCATCCAGGTCGCTGCCGCCGTACGTGTCATAGACCAGGTTGTAGTAGTTCGCCGTGGCGCTGCCGGGGAACAGATACCCCGCCATGCCAGGAGCAAGATTCTCCACCCAGGCCTGCGCGGGAACGAGCGACGGATTCGCCCTCACCTGCGCGGGCGTCAGCCCACCGAGATACAGGTTGTACAGGCTGCCGGCCATCTGGTCCCAGCTCTGTCCGGACTTGGCGTCCTTGAACCGCGTCAGAGGCTGGAAGGTGTCAATCTGCAGCAGATTCTTGCGGCCCAACCGCCCGACGTAGCCAACCTCGATGGTCATCTTTCCGGGCAGTTCGCGAGCATAGCTGGCATTCAGCAGAAACGAGTAGGGAGCCACCAGGTTCGGATCGATTCCCAGGTAGCTGCCAAAGCCACCGACGACAGCCGGAGGCGTGAACGGGAATTTCCCCTGCGGAGCTGTCGGGAGTGTCGGCAAGCCGGAGGCGTACCGTGCCGAGGACGTGAAGTCCGTATTGCGAGGCTGCGTCACGCTGGTGGCGAGGCCGGGTGAGCCGACTCGATCGAACTCCGTCACCAGGTCGCTGCCGAACCGGTCATAGACCATTGCGCCGCCCATGCGCAGCACACTCCCTCTGCCGAGCAGCTTCGTCAGGAAGCCATCGCCTTGCGGGGCATATGCCATGGCCAGGCGAGGCGCCCAATTGTTGTTATCGCGCTTGTACCAATTCCCACGGCCGTTGGCGGGCCCAATCAGATCGTAGGTGAGCAACGCGTTCGGCATTGCGGAGTTGGGAATGCCCGCCTGCATCGCGCCGACGCGCTCGACGAAGAACTGGTCGATGCCCACGGTCGAGTTCACCTGGACGCCGTTCCTCTCATAGGGAGGAGTGTAGTTTCCGTAGCGAATGCCGTAGGTCAGCGTGAGTTCCTTGGTTGCCTTCCAGGAATCCTGGATATAGAACTCGTACTCGTTGCTGGCGAAATTGCGGGAAACAGGCAGACCCAGCGCAATGGCCGAGCCGTCTTTGTTGAAGTTGTAGGTGGCCGAGTACTGGTTGACGATTCCGAGCAACGCACCCATGCCGCGCGTCACATTCGCCGCATCGGCAAGCCGCAATCCGGAATTGCCGGCGCGGTTCTGAATGAACTCCAACACGCGGTTGTTGATGTCCGAACCCAGGCCCAGCAGAGTGTTGCGGCTCATCGAAAACGACGGGAACGAGTTGAAGAAAGAGTTCCGGTCGAAGCGCAGGAAGCGCAGATTCGCGCCAAAGCTGATGGTATGCGTGCCGCGAATGTAGTTGGTATCGTTCGTCACGTTCCAGGTAGGCTGCGTGCGTCCGAATCCGCGTGCCGCGTTTCCGAAGTTCTGCTGCGAGGAGATCCCGTCAAAGGAGAGCGACGGGCCAACCGTTCCCGATTGTTCCAACCCAAGGCGGGTGAGTCCCACGGCGGTCACGCTGACAATTTTCGATGTGACCACGGCCGTGTAGCGGGCCCCGAAGCCTTTGCTGTTGTTCAGCATTTTCGAAGTGGGGGCCTGCCCGGGAAACTGCGCCACCTGGATGTCCTGTGCATTGTCAGCCAGCGTTCCGCGCCAGCTTACCGTGTGGCGTCCGGCGGTATCCAGATTCATGTCGAACTTGGCGACGTATGCTTT
>CALFYN010000721.1 GCA_937952345.1 uncultured Acidobacteriota bacterium | reverse complement strand
CACCGTCCGCATCCTCGCCGCCGCGGCGCATCCGCACCTCTTTCCCATCCACCACGGAATGGAGCGCTTTCAGTAACGCGCCTCCTCGGCCCCCGGCCCAAACCACTTCTGCAGCCGGTTCGCAATCCCCCGGAAGATCGCCGATAGCGCCTTCCACAGCAGCGGTAGCACAATCGCAATCCCGATCAGCAGCACCACCACAATCCCCAGCGCCACATACGGATACTGCGAAACCAGCAGCACCAGCGTCACCGCGAACACATCCTCGGCCGTGCTCATCGCCGCCTGCGTCAACGGCTCGCCCGTCCCGTGCGCCAGCAATCGCACTCCCATCTTCGTCGCATGCGAAGTCAGCGCCACCGCTCCACCCGTCAGCCCCACCAGCGTCTGCTCCACCGGCCCCAGTTGCGAAGCCGCCGTCAACGCCATCACCGCCGCCCCGATCGGCCGCACGAACGTGTGCAACGTATCCCACGCCGCGCTCACAAACGGAATCTTGTCCGCGAAAAATTCCACACAATACAGCACTGCCGCCGTCCCCAACACCGCCGGATGCGTCAACGGCGCAAGCTCCTTCGGCAACCCGGTCAGCCACTCGTAACGCAGCCCGAGTCCCACCACCAGAATCGCGGCATACAAATTGACTCCCGAGGCGAACGACAGCCCGAGCAGTCCGGATAGGGATGTAAGTGAGGCGGTCATCTTTCACCTATCATACGCAAGCGGGAACTCGCCGGTTCCCCAAATCGTATTCCTGTTGACACGCCGCCGGAACCTCGGCGACCATGGCCCAATCGGGGATCTATGCAACAACCAGCGCAACGCGAATACGGCCTCGACTTCCTCCGCATCTTTGCCTTCGGCGTGCTCATCCTCTATCACTCCGGCATGGGCTACGTCACCTGGGGTTGGCACGTCAAGAACAACGACCTCAGCACGGGCCTCGAGGAGTTCATGATCTTCGCCAACCGCTGGCGCCTCCCCCTCCTCTTCTTCATCTCCGGAGCCGGCGCCGCCTTCTCCCTGCGCCGCCGCACCCTGCGCGAATTCGCCCGCGAACGCACCGCGCGCCTGCTCCCTCCACTGCTCACCGGCATGTTCCTCATCGTCCCACCGCAGATCTACTTCGAACATCTCGCCAACGGCCGCCAATACGCCTCATACTTCGATTTCTGGCGCACCGTCTTCCAATTCGTCCCCTACCCCAAAGGCGCCACCAGTTGGCATCATATGTGGTTTGTCGCCTACATCCTCATCTACGCCCTGGCCTCCATCCCTCTCTTCTCCTACCTCCGCAAACCCGCCGGACGCAGCATCCTGGCGCGATTCGCCACATGGCTCGAACACGGCAACGCCAGAATCTACTTCACCTCCATCCCCAACATGCTCGTCGGACTCACCCTCGGCCCCCGGTTCCCCACCACCAACGCCCTGATCGGAGACTGGGCCAACCTCACCGGCGCATGGCTCACATTTCTATGGGGATTTGTTTTTGCCTCCGAACCCCGCCTCCTCGACCTCCTCGAACGCCGCCGCCGCGAGTTCCTCACCGGAGGCATCCTCGTCGCCATCGCCTTCTACACCTTGCGCTGGAATGGCCTCGGTGGCTTCCTCTACGAACTCGCCTCCGGATACTTCGGCATGCTCTGGATCTTCGCCCTCACCGGCTACGCCCGCGCCATCTTCCGCTCCGGCAGTCCCCTCCTCCACTACTGGACCGAAGGCGTCTTCCCCCTCTACCTCATTCACCAGACCATCACCGTCGCCCTCGTCTTCGCCATGCGCGATTGGCCCGCCAGCCTCTACCTCAAGCTCCTGATCGCCGTTGCCGGAACATTCCTCGGCAGTATTGTTTTCGTCGAATTCGCCCGCCGCACGGGCCCTCTCCGCCCCCTCCTCGGCCTCAAACTCCAGCCGGCCCCAAACCAGGCTCGCAACGCCCGGGATATACAACCCCCGCCGGTTCGGGTATGATGAAGTCCGCTGTTACACTGCCGAGGGAGAAACAACTTGCATTTCTTGAAGCGCGCCGCTGTATCTAAGGCCGCAATTGCTCTCAATTGCGTCCTATTCGCCCCTTTGGGCTTTGCTCAATCCATTGAACTCACCAACTGGTACGCACCATTGTTTTGGTCAGCCGAAACGGGCGTCAAGCCGGACCAGCAACGCGGCGCGGCCATCAGCGGCCCGCTGCCTCTGGTCGCGGTCACTCCCTGCCGCGTCATGGACACGCGTCCCGAATACGCACAATTCGGATTTAACGGCGTGTTCGGTTTGCCCGCCTTTGCCGCCGGGCAACAGCGCGATGTCCCCATTCCCCTCAGCAATTGCGGAATCCCCGCATCCGCTCGCGCCTATTCCCTCAATATCACTGTTGTTCCATTGGGCCCGTTGCAATATCTCGCGGCCTACCCCGCGGGTTCCGCTAAACCGAACGTTTCCACCTTGAATTCCTTCGATGGAAAAGTCGTCGCCAACGCCGCCATCGTTCCCGCCGGTGTGGCCGGTTCCATCTCGGTGTACACCACCGAGTCCACCCACGTCATCATCGACATCAACGGCTACTTCACCGACGCCGGCATCACCGGCCCAACCGGACCCACCGGCCCGCAGGGAACCGCCGGAATCCCCGGACCCACCGGAAACTTCGGCCCAGCCGGCGCAACCGGTCCCACCGGCGCGGCAGGTCCCGCCGGTCCGCAGGGTCCCACCGGAGCCAACGGAACCACTGGTCCAGCTGGCCCCACGGGATTGCAAGGGACAACCGGAGCCGTCGGCGGCACTGGCCCAGCCGGTGCCACCGGTACAACCGGAGCGAACGGAGCAACGGGACCCACAGGCGCTCCCAGTCTCATCCCCGGACCCGCCGGTCCTACTGGAGCAACGGGAGCCACAGGTGCTGCCGGCAGCGGCGGCCTCCAGGCCTTTGCCAGTTTCTCCAACGATTCCGGTTCCGCCTACAACGTAACCATCGGAGGCGTCTCCATCGACTTCTTCGACACGTCAGTGGCCAACAACATCTCCATGACCACCCCAATCGCCACTCTCCCGCAGGCCGGTACCTACAAGTTCACCTATTGCATCCGGCTCACCACCAACTCCAGTGCCAGTTCGAGACTCGTGATCAACGGCAGTGCGATCAACGCGTCCATCATCACCCCTGTATCCCAAACCGACAAGTACTGCCGCACCACGATGCTATCCCTCATCTCCACCAACTCCACGGTGCAGGTGCAGTTATTCGGCACGATCGCTCCCGTCACGCTAATCGCACCGGGAGGCGCGGAGCTTGTCATCGAGAAATTGAACTGATCTAGAGGTAAGGTGCCCCTGGCACCTTCTTCACCGGGGCCTGCGGCGGAAACCCTGATTCCGGATGCCGCGGAATCCAGAACCGCAGCGGGCCCTTCGCCTTCCCGTACGGCCGCACCCGCGGCCCCTCGTGCGATCCATCCCCCAAATCCGCCCGCGCTTCCTCCATCAATCCCTTCAACTTCGCCACCACCTGCGGATTCGCTGCCGCCACGTCCTTCGATTCCGAAATATCCGTCCGCAAATTGTACAACTCGCCCGACAAATGCAGCTTCCAATCTCCCTGCCGCACCCCGCGCAGTTGATTCGCATGGTAGTAATAAAACGCGTTGTACGCCGACTTCGCCCCCGCCTCGCCACGCAGCATCGGCGTCAAATCCTGCCCGTCAATCACCCGGTTCGGCGGCAACCCCAAACCCGCCAGCTTTGCCAACGTAGGCAGCACATCCATGTTCGAAACAATCTCGTCCGATACGCGCCCTTTCCCAATCTTTCCCGGCCACCACGCAATCGCCGGCACGCGCAGACCGCCTTCCCATGTGCTTCCCTTATTCCCTCGCAACGGAGCATTCACCGCCCGAGGCGTCCCCCCGTTATCGCTCAAAAAAATCACCAGCGTATTCTCGGCAATTTTCAAACGTTCCACCGTCCGCAGAATCTCGCCCACGCTCCAGTCGATCTCCGCCACCGAATCCGCATACAGCCCCAGCCCCGTTTTCCCCTGCCACTGCTTCCCCGCCGCCAACGGCCCGTGCACCATCGAATGCGGCAAGTACACAAAGAACGGCTTGTTCCGGTTCTTCTCGATAAACTGCACCGCCTCCTTCGTATAGGCCTCGGTCAGAAAATCCTGATCCGTTACCTCCTGCACCACCTTCTCGTTACGCAACATCGGCAGCGGCGGATGCGGATACTCCTGAATCCCATTCGCCTTCGGCGCCGGCCGCATATCGTTCGAATACGGTATCCCGTAGTAATAATCAAACCCGTGCTTATTCGGCAGAAACTCCGGCTGATCCCCCAGATGCCACTTTCCGATGCACGCCGTCGCATACCCGCCCGCCTGCAGCAGCCGCCCCACCGTCACTTCCGCCGGATTCAGCCCATGCCAGTCCCCCGGCATCAGCACCGCATGCCACGATCCGAACGACAACCCGACCCGCTTCGGATAACACCCCGTCATCAGCGCCGAGCGCGACGGCGAGCACACCGGAGCCGCATACCACGACGTGAACCGCAGCCCTTCCTTCGCCATTCGCGCCAGGTTCGGAGTGTAATTCACCTCCTTGCGGTACGGCTCGATATCCGCATACCCCATATCATCGATGTTGATCACGATGAAATTGGGCCGTGGCGCGGAACGCTGCGCCGGAGCCGCCAGCGCTCCGGCGAAGGACGAAAGAAGGGTGCGGCGCGTCAACATTAGTACCCCTTGTGCTTATCCACCACGTTGATCAGCGGCATCCCTTCCGCGAACCGGTGGATATTTTCCTTGATCGTGTTTGCCATCCGCGCCGCGTCCTGATCGGACCGGCCCGCGATATGCGGCGTGATGATCGCATTCGGAAACTTCCACAGCGAATGCCCTTCCGGCAGCGGCTCCGGATCCGTCACGTCCACACCGGCCCCGGCAAGCCGCTTCGAATCGAGCGCCTTCACCAGCGACGGCAGATCATAAATCCCCCCGCGGCTCACGGCAATAAAGTAGCTGTCCTTCTTCATCAATTCAAACTGCTGCGCACCCATCATCTTGTGGCTCTTCTCCGTGTGCGGAGCCGAGATGAACACCACATCCGCCTGCGGAATCACTTCATTCAAATGGTCCGGCTTCACATAGCGCGACACAAACGGATTCATCGGCATGTCTTCCGGATCCACGCCAATCACCTTCATCCCGAACGCCCACGCCCGAATCGCAATCTGCAACCCGATGCCGCCCACTCCAATCACCACCGCCGTCTTGTCCTTCAACTCCAGCAGCCCTTCCCGGCTCCCCACCCATTTCCCCGATTCCCGCATCTGAATAAACTTCGGGATATTGCGCGTCAACGCCAGCAGCATCGCCAGCGCATGATCCGCAATCTCCGGGCCCTGCACAATCTGGTTATTCGTCAGGATAATGTTCGAATCGCGCAGCGCCGTGCTCCCCGTCTTGTGCAGAACGGTTTCCACGCCCGCGCTCCGAATCGCCGTCCAGCGCAGCTTCTTGCCCGCGCGCACCATCTCCGGAGTAATCGTCCCGATAAACGCATCCGCGTCCACAATCTCGCGCATCACGTTCTCCTTCGTCACGGGAACGATCTTCACTTTATTGCTGACAGCCTGGTACTCGCGCAGGTCTTCCGGAGAAACCCCCATCGCAAGAATCTTCAGAGTCTGCGCCGAAAGTCCCAGCGCGCAGACCGTGGTGAGGAGAACAACTTTGATCATGGTTAGCACCTCGGTGTTTTTAAGAGAACGTCATTTTATCAGTGTGTGGTTGGCGAAGGCGAGAGTCACGCGGCCCGCCCTTCGATTCTCAATCACAATCGACCCGCCTTCCAGCCGCACATCATCCACCCCATCGAAGCCCGCCGGCACCTTCGTCACAAACATCGCAAACCGCGCCCCCAGCTTCGATTTCGCCGGCAACCAGCGGAACGTCGGCGCCCCGAACATCGGAGTCAGCGCCAGAATATCCTCCTTGCTCATGTCATAAGGCTGCATCCCGAACTCCAGCCCCCACGAATACGCCCCGCCCGCCGGGTAATTCATCCAATGCTGCACCCACCCGTAATCCTTCCGCGGAAACAAATACCCCAGCAGCAGATTCGATTCCGTATCAATCGCCGTAACGTACTCCAGTTCCCGCGCCGGATCCATCAGGCACCCGATATGATTCAGCGTCCCGTTCTTCGCCGGCGACACGCGCAGATTCCCATGACCCGGCAAATTCGGCCACGTGAAGTTCTGCCCCGAAGGAAACGTCCGCGGCCCGCTCTGCCCGCGATACGGCTTCGTCTGGCAATCCTTCGCCGATTGATCCACCACCATCTTCCCCAGCTTCAGAAACGGAGCCCCCACCGTCGCATGTTCCGCCCAAAGGATCACCCGGTCAAACGCCAGCTCACTCTCCAACTCCGATTCCACCAGCACCACCTGCTCCCCCGCCCCCATCGAAATCTTCCGCGTCAATTTCTCCTGCACCAGCGGCAGCCGCACCGCGAACGTCGCCTCGCGGTCCGTCGACGCCACCACCTGCCACGGCAACTTGTTCGCCTCCCCATGCCCGGAAAGCCCCGCCGCCTGTTCCGCCTTCGTCACCGGACCGAATCCATCCACGCAAAGAAAATGTCCCCGCGAAGGACCGAAATTCTGCCGCCCTCCCAACTCCCGCCCCATCCGCACCGGATCCCACATCGTATTCAGTTTCTGCGAATCTTCATCCAGCGTGAAGCTCGCAAACGCCCCGCCATGCGGCAGCACCACCAGCTTCACCTTTCCGTTGGAAAACAGCAACCCTTCGGTGCCTTCATGCGTTACCTTCTGTTGCGCGGCCAGCAGGCCGCCAAGCGCGAGCGCGACAAATAATCGGATCATGGCCTTCGAGTCATGATACTGTAGAGCCGCTCAGTGGGGCGGGACCCCTGTCCCGCGGCCGGCCCCCTGGCCGGCCAGGGCATGATACTGTAGCCACGATGCCCGCACGTACCGCCATCGCCGCCGCCCTCTTCTTCCAGCAAATCCTCACCGTAGCCGACACCCCCACCCGGGCCCGCACCCCCTCCGGCGAATTCATCTCCTGGCGCGAACACCGCATCGACGACCAGGCTCTCGGCGGCGTC
>CALFYN010000720.1 GCA_937952345.1 uncultured Acidobacteriota bacterium | reverse complement strand
AAACGAAAACGAAGAACCGTCCGAATCGGACGGCGAAACGCAGGTCGAGGCGCTCGTCCTCGGCGTCCCCGAGGATTCGCCCGCGTGTGAGAACAACGGCTGCGGCGAAGTAGAAAACGCCGGTGGCGTGACGCTTCACCTGCCCCAGCCCGCCGTCGATGGCATTAATCGTGCTGCGGAAAACCGCGCCAACGCTGGGCAGAGCGACGACGAGGGCGAAGAAGAACCTGCCGAAGAAGACGCCGTTGAGGACGAGCCCACAGAGGAAGATGCCGTGCGCGGTGTCCCCTCCGATTCGCCCGCCTGCGAAATCCACGGCTGCACCGAGGTCGAAACTCCCGGCGGCGTAACCGTGAACGTTCCCCAGCCCGCCGCAGACGGCATGGCCCGCGCCGCCGAAAACCGCGCCAACGCCGGCAACAAAGACGATGATGACGGCGAGGGAGAGGGCGAAGAAGAACCTACCACCGCCACCACGGCAAAGGGCGGCGGCAAGCCCGACTGGGCCGGTCCGCCCGCCGGCAAAGGCCCCAACCGCTAACTCCCCGAACCAGCCACACAACGAAGGCCCCGGCAACTGCCGGGGCCTTCGTTCATGACTCGGAACTCGGAACTCGGAACTCGGAACTCTAGTTACGCCGTCTCGCGATGCTCGATCGCGTTCACGTCGATCTCCTGGCCGCCGCGCGTCAGGAGCAGCGGGCGCGTGCCGTTCAACACGCTATCCGCGTTCACCACGCACTTCTTGACGTCCGTCCGGCCCGGGATGTCGTACATCACTTCCATCAGCGTCTCTTCGAGCACCGTGCGAAGGCCGCGCGCGCCCGTCTTGTGCTTGATGGCCGTCTCAGCGATCGCCTTCAGCGCGTCGTCCGTGAACACCAGGTCCACCCCATCCATCGCGAAGTAGCGCTCGTACTGCTTCACCAGCGCGTTCTTCGGCTCAGTGAGGATCTTGATGAGGGCGCTCTCATCGAGCGACTGCAGGCCAACCACCATCGGCAACCGGCCAACAAACTCGGGGATGAGCCCGAACTCCAGCAGATCGTCGTGCGTGACGTGCATCATCAGCTCGTCCTTGCGCTTCGTCCCGCGGAAACCGCGCTGCGCCTGGAACCCGAGCCGCACGTGGTCGCGCGTAAGGCGCTTCTCAATGTGATTTTCGAGCCCCTCGAACGCCCCGCCGCAAATGAACAGGATGTTCGCCGTGTTGATCTGCAAGAAGTCCTGGTGCGGATGCTTCCGGCCGCCCTGCGGCGGCACGTTCGCGACGCAACCCTCGATGATCTTCAGGAGAGCCTGCTGCACGCCCTCGCCCGAGACGTCCCGCGTGATGCTCGGGTTGTCGCTCTTGCGGGCTATCTTGTCGATTTCGTCGATGTAGATGATCCCCCGCTCGGCCTTCTGGATATCGAAGTCCGCCGCCTGGATCAGGTGCAACAGGATGTTTTCAACGTCCTCGCCAACGTAGCCGGCTTCGGTCAGCGCCGTTGCGTCGGCAATCGAGAACGGGACGTCCAGCATCTTCGCCAGCGTCTTCGCAAGGTACGTCTTGCCAACGCCCGTCGGCCCCACCAGCAGGATGTTCGACTTCTCAAGCTCGATGTCGGTCTCTGCGGCCGCCCCAATGCGCTTGTAGTGGTTGTACACCGCCACGGAGAGGACCTTCTTCGCCTGCTCCTGGCCAACCACGTATTCATCGAGGTGTTCGTTAATCTGCCGAGGCGGCGGAACGCGCTCGCCCACGCCCGCGCTGCTCTTTGTGGTCCCGGCTGCGACGGTGCCGCCGTTCTCCTCGTCGATGATCTCCCTGCAGAGGTCGACGCATTCGTCGCAGATGTAGACGGCCCCCGGCCCGGCGATGAGCCGCCGGACCTGGTCCTGGTTCTTCCCACAGAAAGAGCAGTGATACTGGACGCGGTTGGTGCGGTTTGTTGCCACGGCGATTCTGTCCCCC
Source organism: uncultured Acidobacteriota bacterium (assembly GCA_937952345.1). GTDB lineage: Bacteria > Acidobacteriota > Terriglobia > Bryobacterales > Bryobacteraceae > CADEFT01. The sequence continues at coordinate 1,053 of CALFYN010000720.1, read as the reverse complement.
TGCCCTACTTCACATCCGCTGGCTTCGAAAGCAGCTCGTCCACGAACCCATACTCCAGCGCGCCCTGCGCGTCGAGGTAGAAGTCCCGGTCGAAGTCGCGCGTCACACGCTCGACTGGCTGCCCTGTATGCCGGGCGATGATGTTGCGGATGATCTCGTTATTGCGAAGGATCTCCTTCGCCGCTATTTCAATATCGGAAGCCTGGCCCCGCGCACCACCCAGCGCCTGGTGCATATGCACGGTTGCGTTGGGCAGCGCGAACCGCTTCCCCTTCGCCCCGGCACACAGCAACACCGTCGCCATAGATGCGGTTTGGCCCACCGCAATGGTCGAAACGTCCGGCTCGATCAATTGCATAGTGTCGTAAATCGCCAGGCCGGCCGTGATCACGCCGCCCGGCGAATGGATGTACATGCTGATGTCCCGCTCCGGGTCCTCCCGCTGTAGGTACAGCAGCTGCGCCACGATGAGATTCGCGATCTGGTCATCGATCGGCGTCCCGAGGAACACGATCCGTTCCTTCAGCAGCAACGAGAAGATGTCGAATGCCCGCTCCGACCGCGGCCCCGACTCGATAACGGTCGGGATTACGTTCTGAATCAGCGCCTGGACATGCGGTGGCTGATGGTTCACGCCTGTTCCTCCTTGAGTTCGCCCCGTGCAATGGCGGTCAGCCGGTCGAGCGTCTTGCGCGAAAGCAGGTTCCGGCGAATCGTCGAAACCCCTTCTTCAGTGGCGAACATCTGGCGGAACCGGGCAGCGTCATCGCCCATGGGCGCTACCAGCGAATCCAGTTCCTCATCTATTTCTTCGGCTGAAACTTCGATTCCTTCAGCCTCAGCCAGTTCGTTCAACACCAATGATCGCTTCACGCGGAGCTCGGCAGGCTCTCGCCACATCTCCCGGAACTGGGCCTCCGTCTGCCCGATGCTCCGCAAATACGCCTGGTACTGCTGCTGGTTGTTGCCCGTGGCCTCCTGAGCCATGTGCTCCATTTCGTGGTCCACCAGCATCTGCGGATACTCCAGCGTCGCCGTCTCAACCAGCTTCTC
>CALFYN010000719.1 GCA_937952345.1 uncultured Acidobacteriota bacterium | reverse complement strand
CCGGGGATTTCATCAATCCCGCCGGCGCCGAAGCTGCCCAGGGTGCAACGCTCCTTACCAAGGGTCAGTTCCTCACGTACCCTCGTATCGCTCTGCTCGCTACTATCGGCAAACAGGAAATCGAAGTTTATGCGAAACCTACGATTTCTATTCTATCCACAGGCGATGAACTTGTCGAACTCGGCCTCCCCGTGGAACCCTACCAGGTTCGCAATTCCAACGCCTGGTCCATCGCCGCCCAAGTCACCCGAGCCGGTGGCATCCCCATCATCCTCCCCATCGCCAAGGACGAGTACTCCCACACCCGCGAACTCGTAGAACAAGGGTTCCAGAGCGACATATTACTTCTGTCCGGGGGGGTGTCCGCCGGAAAGTACGATCTCGTCGAAAAGGTACTATCCGATCTCGGCGCCGAATTCTTCTTCGACCGCGTAAAAATTCAGCCCGGCGCTCCTCTGGTCTTCGGAAAAGCCATGGGCAAATACTTTTTCGGCCTCCCCGGCAACCCCGCCTCCACCATGGTCACCTTCGAACTCTTCGCCCGCGCCGCCGTCGAACGCCACGCCGGCCTCGCCCAACCTGCCCTCCCCATGGCTTGGGCCACGCTCACCGAACCCTTCCGCCACAAGACCGGCCTCACCCGCTTCCTCCCCGCGCGCCTGTCCCCCGACGGCTACGAAATCACCCCCATCCGCTGGCAAGGCTCCAGCGACGTCGCTTCCCTCGCCCGAGCCAACGCCTACCTCATCGCCGACGAAAACCGCGAGTCCTGGAACGCCGGCGAACCCATTGGAGTCCTGCCACAATGAAAAAGCTATCCCATTACGACGCCGCCGGCCAGGCGCGCATGGTCGATGTCTCGGAAAAAGCGCTCACCAAGCGCACCGCCCGAGCCCATGCCTTCGTCCGCATCCGCCCATCGGTTCTCAAACAGCTCCCCGCCAACCCCAAAGGCAACCCGCTCGAAGTGGCCCGCTTTGCCGGCATCGCCGCCGCCAAGAAAACCTCCGAACTCATCCCCCTCTGCCACCCGCTGCTGCTCTCCCACATCGACGTCGAAGCCCGCATCGAAACAAAAGGTGTGCGCATTGTTTCCACCGTCTCCAACACCGGACCCACCGGCGTCGAAATGGAAGCCCTCACCGCCGCCTCCGTCGCCGCCCTCACCGTCTACGACATGACCAAGGCCCTCGATAAATCCATCGAAATTCAGGACATCTATTTAATCGAAAAATCCGGCGGAAAAAGCGGCGATTTTCGGAGAAAATCGAAATGATCCGCGCCGCCGTCCTCACCATCAGCGACTCGTCCTTCGAAGGCACGCGCGAAGACATATCCGGACCCGCCCTCGCCGCCCGCATGGCCGAACTCGGCTGGAGCGTCGTCACCCGCGAAATCCTCCCCGACGACCGCCGCCGCATCGCCACCCGCCTCTCCGAAATCGCCGACAGCGGCGCCGCCAACTTCGTCATCGCCACCGGAGGCACCGGCGTCGCCGCCCGCGACGTCACCCCCGAAGCCCTCCGCGACGTCATGCACAAGGAAATCCCCGGACTCGGCGAACAAATGCGCGCCGAAGGACTCAAGGCCACTCCGCTCGCCTCCCTCTCCCGCAGCCTCGGCGCGACCCGCGCCCACACCCTCATCGTCTGCGTCCCCGGCTCTCCCAAAGGCGCGCTCGAATCGCTCAATGCTATCGTGAAATTGGTACCGCACATCGTGGACCTGCTGGAAGGCCGAACCGGCCACTGAAACGGAAGGATCGACCATGGCATCTTACATTACAGTGCTACACAAACCGGCAGTATTCCTTGCCATCGCCGCGATGGCCTTCGCCCAGGAACCGAACACCGTCATCCGCGTGGACACGCAAGTCGTCGTCGCGCCCACGGTCGTCGTCGACAAGGACGGCAACTTCGTCAACGGCCTCATGCCGCCGGACTTCGTCGTCTACGACAACGACAAGCCGCAGGAATTCAAAATGGACGTCGCCTTTCAGCCCATCGACGTCGTCCTCGTCGTCCAGGCCGACGGCGTCACCGATCAAGTCCTGCCCAAAATCAGGAAGATCGCCCCGCTGCTCGAAAACCTCGTCGTCGGCGAGCAGGGCCAGGTAGCCGTCATGGCCTTCGATCACCGCATCCGCGTCATGCAGGATTTCACCTCCGACAGCGCCAAGGTGACCAAAGCCCTCGAATCCATCAACCCCGGCAGTTCCAGCGCCCGCCAGATCGACGCGCTGATGGAAGCCGTCCGCATGCTCGGCCGCCGTCCCAAGGAGCGCCGCCGCGTGCTGCTGCTGATCAGCGAAACGCGCGACAAAGGCAGTGAAGGCCGCCTCCGCGACACACTGCTCGAAGCCGAAGTCCGCAACGTGCTCGTCTACACGGTGAACATGAGCCGCTTCCTCAACACACTCACCGCCAAAACCCCGGTCCCGCGCCCCGATCCCATTCCCCCCTCGGCGCGCCACATGCCCATGGGCGGCTCAGCCACACCGACCACCGCCGCGCAATACACCGGCACCGGCAACGTCCTTCCCGCATTCGTCGAAATCTTCCGCCAGGCTAAGTCGATCTTCGTCTCCAACCCCGCCGAAGTGATGACCAAATACACCGGCGGCCGCGAATTCGGCTTCGTCACCCAGCGCGCCCTCGAAGACGCCATCTCCAAAATCGGCGAGGAGCTGCACAGCCACTACCTCATCAGCTACAACCCCGGCACACGGCTCGAAGGCGGCTGGCACACCATCCGCATTGAAGTGCGCAAGAAGGGCTACGAAGTCCGCACGCGCCCCGGCTATTGGATGGCCGCCGTCCCGCAGTAAGCCTTCATTGCCTCACTGCATCAGCCAGATGTTCGAGGTTTCCTCGAGTACTGAATAGATGATGCGGTCGCGCGCCACGCCACGATCCGCCAGTTCAACCCCGGTGATCAACTTGCCGTCTCCGTGAACATGCGCCACCACCGCCCGGTCGCCAACAGGTGTCCCCGCGATGGGATCGAAGCGCTGACGCCACAGGCAACGGAATGCGCCATGCCGGTCATCGAAGTAGATCCACTCGCCGTTAGGGGACCAGAGGGGCGTCAGTCCCGGTCCAAGATCGATCCAACTCCGCCGGGACAGGCGCCCCCCCGGCTGAAAACGAACGGCGTAGACTCGAAACTCCGAATCTCCCTTCTTCGCGCCCACAAAGGCGAGCCATCGGTTAGAGGGATCCAGGCGGCCGTTCGTAACCACACCGTACGATCCATCGAGCACCGGCTCGGTCGCCGGCCCGCCCTGGAAACTACGGAAGAGCATTCGATCCTGTGAAGTGGCGTAGAGGTAGGAGCGGCCATCGGCGGTTTCATCCAGGAAAGTGCACTTCTCGCAGATGGTGGTCACCTCATTGCCGGCCAGGTCCATCCGGCGCACCGCTTGTTTGGCTGGCGTGTAGTACTGATACACGATGGACTTCCCGTCTCGAGTGAAGCGCGGAAAGGATTCGTTCTCATCCGGCGTGGCGGAGAGTTGCCGCTCCTGGCCAGTCGTCCGGTTGAGCACATAGATATCGGGGCGGTCGCTGTCCCGCCAAGAGGTATACAAGACCTGGGTACCGTCCAGCGATACACTGGCAAACTGCGATGAGAACCTGCTCTTCGTCAACCGGCGCGGCTCGCCCGTTACCACTCCCCCATTCGTATCGAGTGGAACCTCAAAGACCGCGATCAAGCGGTTCCTGACGGCGGCCGCGATTCGCCCGCTCGCCGAAGCGGACGGGTCACGTACGTGGTCGCTCATCATCGTCATTCGCTCGGGAGGCAGAATCATGTTCCAATCCCGGTCAAATCGCAAACGCCATAAGTTCGAACTGTCGCGCGACCGCGCGCTGAATACGACGCTGTGGTCTTCCACATAGGCAGGCGTCCATTGGCGCCATACCCGGGTGAAGTCGTCTGGCCGCTTCAGCAACATGTCGAATACACCCAGTTGCCGTGTCCAACTCCCGTCCTTTGGAGTAAGCCACCAGTCCACCTTGCCTTGCGCGTCCTCACCGGTGAGAATGAGGAGGTCGTTATTCGCCCAAACGGGATTGCCGGCCTTCAATTCCGGCCGCAGTGCCCGCGGCTCTCCACCCGCCGCCGGAATGATCCACGTACTCCATCCCCCAGCTCCGATGTTGTCGGAACGCAGCGAACCGCCGCCCGACTTCTCCACTCGGAGATAGGCGATCCATTGGCCGTCGGGGGAAAAGCGCGGCCGTGCGCCCCCTTTCGCCAGAAGCTGCGCTTCGCCTCCCAGCAATGGCACCACGTAGACTCCGGGAGGATCACGGTAGGATTCAAAAGCGATGCGGTCCCCCTTCGGCGATATGACAGGAAAGACGTCGCGAGCCGGATGGTCCGTGAGCCGGATCGCCTTGCGCCCGGCCACTGGCTGGATGTAAATGTCGAGGTTATCCGGATCCGCCCGGTTACTCGCATACGCCAGCATTTTCCCGTCCGGCGAAATATCTGGCCATCCGGTAGATCCCGAGTCGTCCGTGAGGCGATCCAAACGAACCAGCGGCGGGGGGCCGGAGGTCTGGCGAACCACAAACGCGCCCGCGGCAAAGATCGCGGCAATCACCACCAAAGCCGGAACGAGCCTGAGCCGCCACGGCGACGGCGGCGCGGCCGGTTCCGCCCGAGTCTCTTCCGCCTCCTCCTGCACCTCTCCCAAAAACCGGTACCCCCGTCCGACTACCGTGCCAATGTAGCGTGGTTCCTCCACGCTGTCCTCGAGCGCCCGCCGGATCTTCCGTATCCCGGTGTTGATTCCGTCCGCCGCCTCCACAAACTTGTCCCGGCCCCACACCGCCTCCGCAATTTCGTCCCGCGAAACCACCTGCCCCCGCCGGCGCACCAGGAGGATCAGAATCTCCAACGGAATCTTCTCGATCTTCAGCGGTTGGCCGTTCTGCGACAACTGCGGTCCACGCGGATCGAGCACGAAGGAACCAAAGCGAAACATAACCCTTCGCCTATCATAATGAACCACTTACCGCATCTTCAGAAGAATCTGAAGGTCGATTCAGATTCCATTCATTGCCGTGCGGCTCACCGGGCGGAACACTGTCCGCAAGAGCCTTCGACGCATGATACCCCAATCCATCCGGCGGTCACTACTGCATCTCGTAATCCTGTCATCGCAAGGGCTGGCTTCTGATTGGCTGGCCCTCTACAACTCCGGTGAAGAAAAACTGCGCCACGGCATGGCCGAGGAGGCGGCGCGCGATCTGCGCCAGTCTCTGCGCAGCGCCGAATCCGACAAGGTGAGCCCAGCTCAACTAGCCGGGATCCTCGATGCTTTGGGCCGCTCTCGCTTCCGCGCCGGCAAATATCGCGAAGCCACTGGCTACTTCGAAAAAGCTCTCCAGTTGGCCCACCAGCCCGGATCCCGATTGGCAGGCCTCGTCAACGCATCCCAGGCTTACCGTGAACTGGGAGAATACAAGAAGTCAGAGCATTACATCCGCGAAGCTCTGCGGATGGCCCCTGGCGACGCGCGCCACTGGCAACTGTTGGGCAGCGTGCTGATCAAGAGCCGCAAGTACGAGGAGGCACAACTCGCTGAGCAAAAGGCTCTGGCTTTGGGTGATGCCTCTGTCGCCGCCCTGGCCTGGAGCGACCTGTCCGCGATGGCGGAGGCACAGGGCCACCTGACCGAAGCAGCCACCCTTCTCGAGCGTGCCATCCACACGATGCACCCCCAGCACGCGCGCGGCCGCCTCCTTGTGAGCCTCGCCGCACTGGAGATGCGAGCCAAGCACCCCCATCCAGCGGCAAGTCATCTGCGTGAAGCAATTCAAGACCTGGAAACAGCCTTGGGGAAGATGCACCCCGACCTGGCGAAAGCACTCGACTTCTATGCTTCGGTCTTGCGCCGCGTTGGACGTAAATCGGAAGCTCGCCAGGCTGCCGAGCGCGCCGGCGAAATCCGCGCATCACTCGCGGCAACGGTGCACTGGCGCGATTTGAAACCACCCGCCCAGGACTGAGCAACGGATTGGCTACGCAAACGCCGCCTCGTACACCGAGTCAATCTGAAACTCCGTCACCCCCATCGGCCGCAACCGCCGGATATCCGCCGCGCCCGCCCGCAACGATTCCTCCATATCGCTGCCGTGGTGGAACGTATTCACACTCGGCACTACCGTCACGCCCTGCCCCTGCGCAAACCGAACCTGTTCCGCCGTCAGCGTCTTCCCCCACTCAAACAGAAAGTACAACTCCCCCACCTTCTCCCGCGCCCCCACCGCTTCCCGCAGCCGCGCGAACGTCACCCCCACCTTCGCCTTCCCATGAAAATACTGCCGCGATTCCTCCGTCCCAATCACATACGCCGAACGCAGCAGATCCCCCCGCCGCAACTCCCGCTCCATCTCCCGATAAAACGCCGCCGCATGCGCCGGCTCCTTCGTATCCAGCATCAACCGCAACCGTCCCTGGCACGCATCCACCAACTCCGCGAACGTCATCGGAGCCGTCCCCCCCGGCTGCGCCCGCAATCGCCGCACCTCGGCAAACGTCAAATCCGCCACCTTCCGCCCATCCCCGTAAAATCGTTCAAAATCCGGATCGTGATGCGTGATAATCCGCCCGTCTTTCGTCTCCCGAATATCCGATTCAATCATCCAATACCCCGCCCGCACCGCCGCCTCCAGCGACGCAGGGCTGTTCTCCGAGTACCGTTTGTCCACCACCCCGCCCCGATGCGCAATCCACCGCAACCCGGACGGAGGAGCGGCCACCAGCGATGCCGCCGATGCCGCTCCCAGAAACGTTCGCCGCCCCAGCAACATCAGGCCTCGCCGCCCGGGGCTTCGCCGCCCGCCTGGAACGATTGCAGAGCCAGGTAGCTCAGCCCGAACCGCTTGATGTTATCGTGCTGCTTATCGAACTGGTCATAGTGCATCTCTTCATCCCCCACCAGCCGCTCAAAAAGCTGCTTCGACACCGCATCGGCATTGGCCGAACAATCCAGCGCCGCCTCGTTATACATGCGCACCCCATCGGCTTCCATGGCCTTCGCCTTCTCCACAATCGCCTCCGGTTCCGTGATCTTCTCCACCGGCCCGGCGGGATTCATCTCCACATCCCCCTTCAAAAACAGGATGCGCTCGGCCAGCGCCTCCAGGTGCCCCATCTCCTGAATGGCGATCCGTTTGAACAGCGCCGCCAGCGGAGAAAACCCCTGGTCGTCCAGGTGAAAATGGAAATACATGTACTGCAGCACAGCCTGTAGCTCATCGGCCACGGCCTGATTGAGTAGTGCAATGCTTTTCGTTCGATCCATAAGTGTGACCTCGGCCACCATTATCGCTCCATATCAACCGAGGCATGCCTATTCCTACGGCCGTGTCCTGCCGATCTAACAGAAATGCCCCCCGCATGGACTGATGATCTCTCCGGCCACAGCACCGAGGAGATCCTCCTGGCGCAGAATGAAAATCGGCACTGGTACAAGGAACTCCGCCTCAGAGTCAATACTCTCATTAACAGCAAGCTCGCCAAACAGATCGGCTCCGAGGAGTATTCCGCGGGACGCAAAGCCACCACCGAAGAGGCCGCCGAATGCAGGCGTCGGTTTCACATCCTGACAAATGAGATCGAAGATCGCCGCCGCGAAGCAATCGCTGCGGCACGATATCGTTAGCACTGATACTGGGAAGAAAAGGAAGGGTTGGGGTGGGTAATGGGATTTGAACCCATGACATCTGGAACCACAATCCAGCGCTCTACCGACTGAGCTATACCCACCGCACTACCCCTTCAATATACCACAGCCCCCGTGATACAGTAGCGGTTTCGATGTCAATTTCCCGCCGCCTTTTCATGCAATCCGCCGCCGCGGCAGCAGCGGCCCAAACCACCTCCACCCGCCGCCCCAACATCATCCTCATCATGGCCGATGACATGGGCTTTTCCGACATCGGCTGCTACGGAGGCGAGATCGCCACACCCAACCTCAACGCCCTCGCCAAAGGCGGCATCCGCTTCACACAGTTCTACAACAACGCCCGTTGCTGCCCCACCCGAGCCACCCTCATGACCGGCCTCTACCCCCACCAGGCCGGCATCGGCCACATGATGGAAGACCGCAAACTCCCCGCCTACCGCGGCGATCTCAACAAGCAGTGCGTCACCATCGCCCAAGTCCTCAAATCCGCCGGCTACCGCACCTACATGTCCGGCAAGTGGCACGTCACCCCGGTCACCGATTCCAAACACAACTGGCCCCTCCAGCGCGGCTACGACAAATACTACGGCACCATCCACGGCGCCGGCAGCTTCTACGATCCCGCCACCCTCACCCGCGACAACACGCCCATCGCCCCCGACAAGCCCAATTACTACTACACCGACGCCCTCAGCGATAACGCCGTCGCTTACATCGCCGAAGCCGCCAACAAGCCCGAGCCCTTCTTCCTCTATCTCGCCTACACCTCGCCCCACTGGCCGCTGCACGCCCTCGAATCCGACATCGCCAAATACCGCGGCCGCTACAAGCAAGGTTGGGACGCCCTCCGCGCCGAACGCCACAAGCGCATGATCTCCATGGGCCTCGTCGACAAAGGCTGGCCCATCACTCCGCGCGATCCTTCCGTCCCCGCCTGGGCCGACGAGCCTTACAAGGACTGGATGCAGCAGCGCATGGAAGTCTACGCCGCGCAGGTCGACCGCATGGATCAAGGCATCGGCCGCGTCATGGCCAAGCTCAAGGAAACCGGCATCGAAGACGACACGCTCGTGCTCTTCCTCGCCGACAACGGCGGTTGCGCCGAGGAACTCCGCCCCATCCGCGATGAATCCCGCCGCGCCCGCCATGTCCCCAAGACCACCCGCGACGGCAAGCCCGTCAAGGACGGCAACATCCCCAATCTCCGCCCCGGCCCCTACGATACCTATCAAAGCTACGGCGTCGGCTGGGCAAACGCAAGCAACACACCCTTCCGTCTCTACAAGCATTGGGTCCACGAAGGCGGCATCTCTTCCCCATTAATCGCCCGCTGGCCTCGCGTCATCAAAAAAACCGGCGGACTCAACAGCGAGACCGCCCACCTCATCGACATCATGGCCACCTGCGTCGACGTCGGCGCGGCCCAATATCCAAAGACGTTCCAGGGCAACGCCATTACGCCCATGGAAGGCAAAAGCCTCAAGCCCGTATTCGAAACCGGCAAGCGCACCGGCCATGCCGAAATCTTCTGGGAACACGAAGGCAATCGAGCCGTCCGCCAGGGCAAATGGAAACTCGTCTCCCGCTGGCCCGGCAAATGGGAACTCTACGACGTCGCCGCCGACCGCACCGAACTCACCGACCTCGCCAAAACCAACCCGAAAAAGGTGGCCGAACTCTCCGCCAAATGGGACGCCTGGGCCAAACGCTGCAACGTCGTCCCCTGGGATCAAGTTCCCAAAGGGTAATCGCGCCGGCTTGCCTCAGTCGCGCAATCGGGAAGTTGGCGCTCGATCAGTCTCCGTCGGGCACTTCAGGCCGCGTCTCGACCCACTCGGGAAGGTTGTCCCAGCCCTTGATTTGCGGCATTAGCCGCCGAAGACCATTCTGCCGAGTTCTGCCCCTGCTTTCGCTTCTCTGCCTCGATTCCGTTTTCGATCAGCTCCAACAACATGCGATTCTTGCTCAGATTTCGGGTTTGGCCATGCTACCGAAATCCTCACGCCGTCCGTAGGTGCGCCGTAGCGCAGGACGTGGTTCAGTTTGGAATTCGCGGAGTTCTATGCAACCGTCGGATCGTTTCAACAATCAGGCCAACCAGGGCATACGTCGCCGCATTCGTAACGGTGGCCCAAGCAAGACTCAGGGATCGGCTTGGATCGAGGTGCAACGCGGCCGCGGTCATTGGTTGGGTCCACGCGGCCAGAGCATAGACAATCGGCTCAATCCGGAGATCTCGGTCTGCAGCCGCAAAATAGCCGCCCCAGGCAACCGAAACAAGAACACCGGCGCTGGCCCATATGGCTGCGCGAACGATGACATGCTTCATGGACACTATGATAAGGCTTGCCTGATCGAGTGCCAACTTCCCAATTGCTCTTCGAACAGTTCCAGTGCAAGAATGTTGGCTACCCCGCCTACCTGAGACACTGCGCGTACAGGGCCGCCATGCCAGCATCGCTCTGCCAGGCGGCCAGAAAGCATCGTCGGGTCACCCCAAACAAAGTCAGGCGGCAAGAGGAGGCAGCCATGCGGAACGAAGTCGATTGCAATTCGCCGGAGTCCAGGAAAGCGGTGTTTCGAACCTTGGTCGATCTCTATGCCGCTGGCGACGTCGCGGCGTTGGATCAAGTAATCCCGCCCGATTATGTCGGCCACACCTCAGCAGGTGATCGCGACCGCGAAGGATTCCTTCAAAGCATCCTGTTTTTCCACAACCTGTATATCTATACCAAGGACACGTTTCGCATCGAAGATCAGTTGGTGGATGGCGAGAAAGTCGTCACCCGCATGACCGCCAATGTCAGATCACGGGAAACGGGAGAACCCGTCACGTTACTGGGTATTAACATCGCTCGCATCGTAGACGGCAAAATCGTGGAAGAGTGGAATACGTGGGAGCAGTTGCAAACCCCGAAGCGCTTGGCATAGTCACCCTTCGCTGACGATTTAGAGTGTCTTCAGGAACGCGATGAGCGCGGCCCGGTCGCCCGCCGGCAGTTTGAGTCCGAACTCGTGCCCAGGCACCGCCCCCCGCGGCGCGTGGCGGTTCTTCGGTACGAACTCCGGTTGCAACCGCGCCGGGTCGAGCCATTCCTCGAGCGTGTCGACCCAGCCGCCATGTCCAAACGCGTTCCGATACCACACGCCCCGCAGCGACGGCACCTTGTAAAAGCCCGTGCCGCGGCGCGTGGTCAACGCGAGCGTGGGGTCCGTGCCGACCGAAACGTGCAACACTTCCCCGGAGCGCTTCATCTCCTCCGGCACCGTGAATCCTTTCGCCGGCGTCAGTTTGTTGTTGGTGTACAGCGGCGCCGGGTGGCAGCCCGCGCACCCCTGCTGGACGAAAATCTTCTCTCCGCGCCGCGAAAGCGCATTCGGCTGATGCGGGTTCGCCGGCGGCTGCAGCGAGTAGATGTAAAGGGCGAGAGCGTAGAGTTGTTCGTCGCTGTAACGGGTGCCCATCTCCGAACTGAAAGCCGTAGCCTTCGCGCTCGGCTGGAAGTCGCCAAAATGGGCCAGCGTATCCAGACCTTGGTTGGTAATCGCATAACGCGCCAGATCGCCGATATTCCGATGCCGGGCGAATCCCGTGGCATCCAGGAACTTCCGCTCCCGCAGGCCGATCAGCGAAGGAATATGCGGCGGCGCGAACTCGCTGGTGCCCTGCCGCGGCAGGACCCCCGGCCGGCTCACGGACAGGTTTTGCAATGCGGCTTCCTGCGTCAGACGGGCCAAGTAGCTTTCTTTGGACTCCACCCACGGGGCGCCGTAGAGAATCCAGGATCGTTCCCGGTAGGCGCGAAGCGATTCGGGCGTGCGATTGCGCGCCTTTTCCAAGTCCTCCGCCGTTGCCGGAAAATCAAACGCGCCTTGCGCCCCTCGTAAATAGGAGCCATCGGGCATCACCCGCGTGTGACAGCCCGCGCAGGCGTTGATCCCAACCTCCAACACGCCCTTCTTCCGGATGATGTAGCGAGCGCCCGGCACAAAGAAAGGCAGCGTGCCGTCGGCATTTGGCGGCAAAGGCGTGGGAAAGAAAACCCCCTTCTCCGGCGCCGGGACCAGAAGCGGCTCCGCATCGAAGACAAGCTTCCCCGCCGCAATCCAGTCGGCTTCGCTGTGCAATTTAGCGGGGTCGAAAATGATTTCCGGTTCCAGCGTCTTCAAATGTTCGCGATAGCCGGCAGGCTCCCGTCCTGGTGCGTACACGGGATAGGTCTTGTAAATGGGGCGCACCTTGAGCGCGTAATATTCCGCCGCACTCATATGGCGCGGCGAATACCGTGGATTCGCCAGCGGAACCTCGAAGCTCTCCACTTCGTCATCGTTCCAGAACTTGGGAATACTCGGAGAGAAGGTTTGCCCTGAAGCGGCCAGCGCGGCGAGGAGCGCTGCGGCGAGTACCCGCATCGCCGGCTTTCCCGAAACGTTTCGCATTCGTTTATTCTAAAGGTCCGAAACCGGCTCCAGCATCCGGTCCATGAACAGCGGCCCCCCATGTTCCGCAACGACGCAAAATGCGCTTTGCCCCCTGGGAGAAGTGTTTCGTTCGTCTGAGCCCCAGAACCGTTAGTAGCCCCACGAACGCGAGGAGCCAGTTACCAGGCTCCGGCAGCGGCTCACCCCGTACTTCATAACCCATGTTGATCTGTCGGCCGAAGATGCCTTCGTGAGTCTCCCAGAAGCCTCTGAAGAACGTCCACTGCTGCGGCATCGCCGTTGCCCAAGGGCCGACAGGAACTTCATCCGGTAGTGTCGCGTTCCAGTAGTAGAACCCCAAATCGTGCACGGAGGCACGAATCCAATAAGTTTCGCCGGGCTGCAACACAACCGGTGTTTCAGGGCGGAAGACGTAGTCTTCCGGACTGATGCTGCAGGGGAAGCAAGGCAGAATCACGGGTAGCAACGAGGTAAGGTGGGAGCCCAGAAACCCGTTCGCGTCAGAATACAGATCGGCAACCGGCGGATACGCGGGAATCCCCCAGCCGCCGAGTGTCAGGTTCATCACGACCTCATCAACACGAACAGGCGTATTACCCATGGTGAATCCTTGGGCTGCGTAGTACTTCCAGCCATCCGGATGATTCGCGATGGACATGCCCACCCACTGGCCTTCCAAAGGCAGTTGCCGATAATCCGGTCCGCAAGCCCGGGACTCGGGATGAGGCTTAGAAAAATAGCCAGCTTGGGTATCTGGCTGTGATGAACGAAATTTGGGACCCGCATAGACTCTCCTTTCGTCAAACTTCGGCGGCAAGGCAACGAGAAACGGGACCTAATCTGACCGACATTGTAGGTAGCACGCTCGCCGGCGTCAAGCGAACTCCGCTTCCCGCGCCCCCCGTTGGCTGTGTCGGCCATCGACGACAAGCTGATGCGCGATGTGCTGCGCACCACAGGGCTGAAAAACAACCGCGAAGCCGTGGAAGAGGGCCTTCGAACCTTATTGCTCCTCAAGCGCCAGGAGGAGATCCGCAAACTTCGCGGCAAACTGGTCTGGCGCGGCGACCTGGATGAGATGAGGACGGATCCTTGATTCTTGTCGATTCCAGTGTGTGGGTCGATTATTTCCGGGGCATCCTCACGGCGCAGACAGACACGCTGCATCCCCTCCTTGGCCGCGAACCGCTTGCTATCGGCGATCTGATCCTTGCCGAGGTCCTTCAGGGCTTCGATACCGAGCGGGATTTCAAGACAGCACAGCGTCTGCTTACTAGACTGCTGATTGTGGAATTCGGCGGGCGCGACATTGCAAGCCAGGCAGCCAGGAATTACCACCTCCTGCGAGGACACGGCGTTACTGTTCGTAAGACCATTGACACCATGATCGCAACTCGGTGCATTGAGAGCGGGTTCGATTTGCTTCACTGCGACCGGGACTTCGACGCAGCGAAGCTCTTGAGAATTTCTAAGTACCAAACCGTCGGTAACGAAATGACGGACTTCTTGCCCGGCGCGCGGTGAGGACCATTTGGCGCAGCCGCCTCCAGATCAAGACGCGGTGGAATGCTTTTCCCAGGCCGGTTTCTCACGTTCGCCGGGAGGAATGGATCGCAAGCCTTTGCCCGTGCGCCGTGGATGGCCCAAGTCGTCGTCGGCACACGTTGCATCGGCCGCCCGGCGAAGCTCCACTACAGGCCGGCTACTCCTGCCTGACGGCAATGTCGTTAGCGCATTCCTCGGACAGCGAACACCGTCAACGCCCATTTGTGTAACGCTGTAGCTATCGCCCCAGTACAATATCGATGCCGCTGAGGATTGACGCCAGCGCGTTCTTGCTCAGTTTCGCGATGCGCTCGGTCAATAGTGCCTTGTCGAGACTGACGATCTGCGTTGGATTGGCCACGGAATCCTTGGGCAAGCCTGTAGCCCGTGCACTCAGCAGAACGTTGCCAGGCGCTTCGGCATACTTCAGGTTACTCGTGAGCGGCACACAGACCACCGTCGCCAGACGGCTTCGATTGAGGTGATCGCTTTGGACGATGACGACCGGCCTTCGATACCCAGGTCCTGAACCGGTAGGTGAGGGCAGATCCGCCCACCAGACCTCACCCTGCCCGACTACCATTCGATGCGAGCCAGTGCGCGTTGGGACGCAGCGGAGGTAAAAGGATCGGCCGCATCGCCCGTCGCGTCAACGACCCGGTTCATGGCCTCGGTGATTTCGTCTCCCGAATGCCGGTCAAGATACTCGGCAAGTGCATCGCTGAAGAGTTGGCTGCGGGACCGCTTTGCACGTCGCGCAAACAGCTCAGCTCGTTCAAAGATGGCGTCAGGTATGGATACCGCCGTTTTCATACCATTAGTATAACCAAGCCGTGAACGCTTACTGCAACGCTCATCCCCCCCGCCTACCGCCGCCCCCATGATAACGCCGGGAGTTCCTGAGCATTTCTTAGTACCATAGCCTCCATGCCCGAATTCAATATCAATCGGCAGAATATCCCGCTCTGGAACGGAGCCA
>CALFYN010000718.1 GCA_937952345.1 uncultured Acidobacteriota bacterium | reverse complement strand
CTGCTTCCTCGAGTGGGGCGCCGGGTTCGGCGTCGTCGCCTCACTCGCCCACGCCCTCGGCCTCGACGCCCACGGCATCGAAATCGACGCCAACCTCGTCGCAGGTTCCCGCAAACTCGCCGCCGACTTCAACCTCGCGCCGAATCTCGTCGAAGGCTCCTTCGTTCCCGAGGGAGGCGATCGCTACACCGAAGACAGCCACAGCGAACACGCCTGGCTCGCCTCTGGCGGCCCCGACGGCTACGACGCCATCGGCCTCGAGCCCGACGACTTCGACATCATCTACGCCTACCCCTGGCCCGGCGAAGAAACCATCGTCGAACGCCTCTTCGCCCGCTACGCCGCCGCCGGCGCGCTCCTCGTCACCTACCGAGGCCGCGAAGGCGTCCGCATCCAGCGCAAAAAACCCATCCGAGGCGCCCTCCGCCGCCAGTGACCTCTTCCGGGTGCCACTGCCGGCTTGCCCGGCAGTGCTCTATCGGGTGCCACGGTTGAGCCACGAAGCGGCGCGGCCGTGTGCGGCGATCACTTGCGCCATCCGACACCACCATCCGGGCAGCCTGAAAGGCTGCAAGTCAGTAGCCGGGGGTTGAGATCGCCGCAGGCGATCGACACCCCCGGACCGCGCGCCGCGCGCACACAATCCGGACAAGGCCGCCGATCATTACGAGTTCGTTGACTACCGCTCCCCCTTCTGCTTCACGCGCGGGTCATCGACCCCCTCCCCCACCGTCGACAGCCCGCGCCTGTTCCACGGCCGCGAGCGAAACGACGAGTCGCGCTTCGACTGCTCTCGCACGCGGCGCCTTGAATCGACGAGGGGGAAGATTGTTAGCCGCGACATGCTCGGCACTTGGAGTGACCGAAGCAGAGCCGGCTCGGTGCTTGCATACATCGCCCTCCAGCCGCTCACTACCATGGAGTTCCGGACCGACGACGGCACGCCCTACCCTCAGACGATCAATGGAGAGACGGCGAGTGATTGGATGCTGATCGTTGATCCGGCGAATAGTGAACTGCGTAAGTGGGTGCCGTTCCCATGATTCTGGCACAATGGAAAGACCGTTGGTTTCTGGCGAGCAAAGTCCAGGCGGACACGCCGTCCTGTGCGCTTGTTGCGGGTGATTGGCCTGGGCTAAAGGAACTGGCGTTCTTGAGCCAGGAGCGATCGGTTGGCAGGCCGGGCGAGCCGGGATTCTCTGCTCAACGTGTTTGGCGCCGATTCATGGACACGATGGTAGGCATCACCTTCTACCCCGAGGTTCGATATCGTGGGATGAAGGTCTTTCCGGAACGGTGGCTCGCGGAGGGAGCAGAACCATTGTTGTACTGCCGCCTGATGGGCGATCAGATTACGAAGCGAATTGGAGCGCTTCCCGCTGTTTGGGAGGCGTTTAAGGTGGCGGAACGGACAAAGGATCCCGCAGCCGTCGAGAAATGGCGGACGCTTGCTCGCGATAGCGAGAGAGGTTCGTTTGCCCTTCGAGAGTTCCTGATTTCAGAGGGTTGGCGCGATGAAGGCGGCGACGGTCTGGTGAGGTATCTGCATGTTGATGAGCTTGAGAAAACCGAAGGACCACCTTCTGAGGGAGCGTTCTGAGGTGTCAAACGCGCTTCCGAGGATCTCGCAAAGCGCCGGGCGCCACACGTATCCGAAGAGGGCGGGTCACCCGTAGATTCGGCGCAGCCTGCTTGCTCGCTGAGCGAGCTTGGCCGCACTGGTTCTGCTGCTCTGAATATCCGCCCTTTGGCAATTTGCCATTTGCTATTTGCCTATTTCCCTTTCCCCTTCGCCGAAATCGAAACCTGCTTCCACCGCCGCCGCGTCTCAAACGCCGCGATGTCCGCAATGGTCGTGCGCTGCAGAAACTCGATGTACATCGTGCGCTGCGCCGTCCAGAACTCATGCGCCGGGCACGCCCGCTCGTCCGAGCATTGCGCAAGTCCCAGCATGCACC
>CALFYN010000717.1 GCA_937952345.1 uncultured Acidobacteriota bacterium | reverse complement strand
CAGCCGCAAACACTCCTCGCGGTTTCCCCGGTGCAAGGCGATCCGCGACAAGTTCGCCAAAGCCTCCGAGTAGACTGCCGCCAGCCCTTCATCGTCCCGCTCGGAAGCGCTCGGGCGGGAGACCTCCACCGCCCTCCGAATCAGCGTCTCTGCTTCGTCATACCGATTCTGCTCGATCAGCACGGCCCCCAGCGTGGGAAGCACATTCCCCAGAATCAGCCGTTGCTCCCGACCGCCTCCTGTCCGCCGCAGCATCCATTCGGCCACGCCGAGCGCTTTCCGCAGCGCAGTCTCAGCGGTCGCCGTCTCGCCGACTCCTCGACCCGATGGGTAGCCGCTCGTCCGCCCCATTTCATACAAGGCCGCGTACAGTGCGTTCGCCGCCTCCATGGATTGCGTCGTCTGCCATACCGACTCCAGAGCCCTCACGCTTCGCTCCAACAGCCGCAGTTCCGCCTTCTGGCGCCCGGGCATCTGCCACAGTTCTGTCACGATGGCTTCATTTACCAGCAGCAGATCCCGCACCCGCGCCTCCGCCTGCCGCGCATAGTGCAGCACCGAGGCCACCCCAAAGACAGCACCGCCAAACACCACACCCGCAATTACCAGTGACGTCCGATGCCGCGCCGCGAACTTCCCGATCCGGTACGCATTCCCCCCGCGCATCGCCTCCACCGGCATCCCCGTCAGGAACCGCTCGCAATCCTGCCGCAACTCATCCACCGTCGCATAGCGTTCCGAGGCATCCTTCCGGAGCGCCTTCAACACCACCGCTTCCAACTCGCGCGGGATCGACGCATTCCAACTCCGCGGCGGCTTCGCTTCGTTCTCCAGCACCGCCCGCATCGCCGCCGGCCCGGAGCCCTCGCCTTCCCCATACGGCCACTGTCCCGTCAGCAACTCATACAACATCACCCCCAGCGAATACACATCCGTCGCCACCGCAATGTTCCTGCTCCCGCGAATCTGCTCCGGACTCGCATACGCAACCGTCATCCGCCCCAATCCCGTAGCCGTATCGTCATCGTCCGCCAGCAATTTCGCGATCCCGAAATCGAGCAGCTTCGCCTGTCCCTCCGCCGTCACCATCACATTCGAAGGTTTCAGATCCCGATGCACAATCAGGTTCCGGTGCGCATAGGCCACCGCGTCCGCGATCTGCAAAAACACCCGCAAGATCTCATCCACCGTGGGATTCCGCGCCCGCCGCCACTCGCTCAACAACTCCCCCGCCACATACTCCATGACGATGAACAATCGCCCGTCCCCCGCGCGATTCCCTTCGAGCAGCCCCACAATATGCGGATGCGACAGTGACGCCAGAATCCGTATCTCTTTCTGGAATCGCGACACTTCATCCTGCCGCCACACCGGCCGGTCCAGCAGCTTGATGGCAACCTGCTTCTCGTACAAATCATCGGCCCGCCGAGCCAGAAACACCGTCGCCATCCCGCCCCGCCCGATCTCCCGTTCCACGCGATACGGCCCGATCTCCCGAGGCACATCCACCCGCCGCACCCACGGCTCTTCCAGAAACGCCCCGGCCTCCTCCTCCGCGCGCAGCAGTTGCACCACGGCTTGGAACGCTTCTTCGCTACCGCAACACGCCCGCACGAACGCCTCGCGCTCGCTCCCCGGCAACTCCAGTGCATGCTGAAAGCACTCTTTGATCTGCGCGAATCCCTCGTGCGTCATTGCCGTGCCGGAGGACGCAACTGATCGAACAACCACGTGCGTCCGAATCGCCACTCCCGCGCCACCGTCGTCTCCGACACCTCCATCACCGCCGCGGTCTCTTCTTCCGACAGCCCGCCGAACACTCGCAATTCCACCACCTCCGCCACCCGAGCGTCCAACTCCCCCAGTCGCTCCAACGCCGCATCCATGGCGACCATCTCCTCCACGCTCACCGGATCGATGGCCACATCATCAAACAGCGGAGTACGTTCCAACCCCCCACCCCGCTTCGCACTCAACCGTTTCCGCGCATAAGAAGTAAGGATATTCCGCATCTGCCGCGCCGCCAATCGAAAAAAATGCCCCCGGTTTTCCCACTCCACCTTCGACCCATGAAAAAGCTTCAGAAAAACCTCATTCACTAAAGCCGTCGGCTGCAGCGTATGCCCAGCGCGCTCCTTTCGCAACTCCTGCGCCGCCAGGCTGCGGAGCGCGGGAAACACGGCTTGCATCAGCTGTTCCATTGCCACGCCATCCCCGGATTGGGAGG
>CALFYN010000716.1 GCA_937952345.1 uncultured Acidobacteriota bacterium | reverse complement strand
GACCGGCGAGGGAGGGGTTGGCACGGCGGAGATGTTCGACGTTGATGAGGCGGCGGCTTTGGAGGTCGTAGGCGCCGATGTCGTTGGCGATGAACCAGAGGAAGCGGCCGTCGCTGCCGAGCATACGGGCGGTGTGCTGGAAGTCAGAGAAGCGGAGGTTGGAGGCAATGGGGATGAGCGGAAGCGGTGCGCCGCCATGGATGGGGTGGAGAAGCAGGCCGATGCGGAAGCGATCGTTTTCGGGGTTGCGATGGAGGGAGGGTAGGTATGGCTCCTGGGTGTAGATGAGGGTGGCGATGTAGTCTCCGGCGCGGAGGGAATGGCCGAACGGGGAGCCAACGGTTTGAGGAAGTAGCTTGGTGCACCCGGTGAGGGTGAGCAAGAGAATGGCGAGCGGAATAAGGAGGAAGTACATTTTCGGCGTCGGCTCTCACAGAAGCGGGCGCAGAAGGGCGGAGAAATTTGTCACCTGGGTGCAGATTTTTCGATCAGGCGCGGGCGGCGCGCCAACCGGCGTCGAGGATGCGGCGGTGCTGTTCGAGTTGCGATTTGGCCTCGGGCTTGAGGGCGAGATTGGTAAACTCGCCGGGGTCGTTCTGATGATCGTAGAGCTCCTCGCCGCCTCCCTTCCCTTCCCAGCGGATGTAGCGGTAGCGTGGGGTGCGGACGGCGCGGCCGGTGATGTCTTCGTAGGCGATTTGCGTGAAGGCTGCTTTTTTGAAGGAGCGTGACGGATTGTCGAGCAAGGCGGTCATGCTTTGGCCTTCGAGGTTGGCCGGAGGCTTGAGTCCGCAGAGAGCGGCGAGGGTGGGATAGATGTCGACGAATTCGACGAGCGAGGAGCAGGCTTTGCCGTTGCCCTTGCTGCCGGGGGCATAGATCATGAGCGGGACGCGGGTGCTGTCTTCCATGAGGGACATTTTTTGCCAGCGGGTGTGCTCGCCGAGGTTCCAGCCGTGATCTCCCCAGAAGACGATGATGGTGTTGTCCGCGAGTTTGAGGCGATCAAGGGCATCGAGGACGCGGCCGAGTTGTTCGTCCATGAAGGAGGTGGAGGCATAGTAGCCGCGGCGCGCTTCGCGGATCTGCTTTTCGTTCATGCCCATGTGATTCCAGAGGAACGGGCGGACGCCTTTGGCGGCGGCGGGGATGTCGTCGAGGTCGCCGGGCGGATTGTTGGGAAGGGGGATGGAATCGAGGGGATAAAGATCGAAGAACTTGGACGGGGCGACGAAGGGCAAGTGCGGGCGGAGGAATCCGGCGGCGATAAAGAAGGGTTCATTGCGATGCTTTTCGAGGAGCGCAATGGCACGTTCGGCGGCATTGGAATCGGACTGGCCTTCGCCGGTGGCGGCGGAGAGCCACTGCATGCCGAATTGCGTGCCGGGAGGCGAGAGGCGGTGGAGTTCGCCGGGGGTCTTGGCTTCGGGGCCGCCGGGGGAGACGGAATGATGCCAGGAGGGCTCATCCTGAAAGCGCGGAAGGGTGACCTCATTGGGGACGTTCATGTGGAACATCTTGCCTTCGCGGGCGGAATACCAGCCACTGTTTTTGAACAATTGCGGGAGGGTGACGGCGTTGGGGAGGTGATTGCGGAAATCGACGTTATTGCCGAGGACTTTGGTGGTGTCGGGGCGCGTGCCGGTGAGCAGCGAAGCGCGGGTGGGGCCGCAGAGGGGGAACTGGCAATAGGCGCGATCGAAGCGGACGCCGCGGGAAGCGAGGCGGTCGATATTGGGGGATTTGACGATTTTGTGCCCGTAGCAGCCGAGGGCGTTGTTGAGGTCGTCGGCGGCGAGGAAGAGCACGTTTTTGGGGCGCGAGGATTGCGCCGGGAGGGCCGCGGCAGCGCCGGCGGCGAGGAAGGAGCGTCGAGTGATCATGGTTTGCCTTTGGGAGCGGCGGCCATGAGGAGCCGCCAGAATTCGGTATTGAAGTCGGGTTCGCCTTTCTGCTGGGCTTCGCCGCCGATGCGGACGGCAACAAGGTTGAGGCTTTTGGCGACGTAGACTTTGCGGCCTAGCGCGCCTTGGGCGGCGACGACGTCTTTGGGCGCGGTGGGGATGAGCATTTTGCTTTCGCGCGCGCCGGCGCGGCGGACGGGATGGCCGTTGAGCCACCAGAGCAATCCGTAGGATTGATTGAGTTGCTGGGAGGGAGTGAGCGCCTGGCGGAGGAAGGCGGGGTCGATGATGCGTTTGCCATGCCATTCGCCGCCGGCCAGTGTCATGAGGCCGAAGCGGGCCATGTCGCGAGTGGTGGTGACGAAGCCAACCATGCCTCTGGCGTTGGGGCGTGAGCGCCATTCGGAATCAGCCATGCCGAGCGGAGCGGTGAGCCATTCGCGGGTGAGCGTGTTTGCCTCTTTGCCGGCGGCCTTGGCAAGGGCGGGGAGAATCTTCTGATAGGCGACGGAATTGTAGCGCCACTGGGTGGCGGGTTCGGCCTGGAAGGTGAGATCGTCGGTGGTGCCGCTGGTCATGGTGAGCAGGTGGCGCATGGTGATGGCGCGCTCCTGGGTTAGGGAGAGCTTGCTCCATCCGTCGCCGAGGAGGTTGTTGACCGGTGTGTCGAAGTCGATGAGTTTTTTCTGGCGGGCGATGCCGAAGAGGATCGCGGTGATGCTTTTTTGCATGGAAGCGACATCTTCGCGGACCTGTCCGGCGGCGGTTTTTTCGAAGCGATATTGGGCGGTGGATGGGAAGCGGGTGGGATCCCAATATTGTTCGGTGAGGATGCGTCCGTTGAGGAGGATGACGACGCCGGTGGAGCGGCGGGATTCCGCGAATCGCAGCAAGGCATCGAGGCCATCGGCGCTCCAGCCGGCGGCTTGCGGGGCAGTGCGTTCCCAGGCGGCTTGGCCGGAGGGAGGGAAGTAGAGCGCGTGTTCCGCGAAGGAGGGTGCGGCGAGGAGCGAGGCGAGGAGAAGGAAGCGCATCGCTCCAATGATATTACGGCTGACGGAAGGCCGCCCAGACGTTCTGCATGCGGATGGCCTGATCGGCGGAAAAACGGAACATGCAAGCGTCGTCGGTGTAGTCCATGAAATTCTCAATGGGATCGAGTCCGACTTGCTTGGTACCGAGACAGGTGTCGCGGCCGGTGGGGCAGCCGAAGGCAGGGCCTTTTTCGCTGGGTGTGTCGATGATGCGGTCGCTGACGGTGCTGCAGCTTTGTTCGAAGGTGTGGTAGAGGCCGAGCCAGTGGCCGACTTCGTGGGTGGCGGTGTCGCCGAGGTTGTAGGGTACGGCATCGCCTCCGGGTAAAGAGGAGTAGAGTAGCACTACGCCATCGTAGTCAGGGTAGACGGCGTAGATGTTCGGGAAATAGGCCCAGCCGAGCAAGCCGCCACCGATGTTGGCGGTGTAGATATTGAGCGCATCGGATCCGCCCTTGCGGAGGGCCTTTTTCGCATCGAGCTCGGCCTGCGTTCCGGGAATCATATTGTACCAGGCGGAGTTCGTGGTGCGATCGACGGAAACCAGTTGGAACTGGAATCCGGAGGCGCCGTAGGCATCGTTGAGAACCTTCATCTGCTGCTGGATCATCTGCTGGGAGATGTCTCCGTTGGCGATGCCGGAGCCGTTAGTGATGACATGGAAATAGGTGGGAACGACAACCATGCCGGCTTTCCTGGGACGCTTCTTGAGGCGCTCGGCGATGATTTGTTCCACCTCATCCTGTTCCGTAAGGCTGAGCGATTTGGTGGCGCAACGCCCGCCGCTATCAATGAACGTCTTTTGGCTGGCGTAACGGACGCCGTTGAGAGTAAACGGGCCGTTATCCTGGGCGGCGCCAATGGCGGCGCAGACCGTAAGAATAATTACATATAATCGCATGCGATTTTACCTCCGAATCACAGGTATAGCTGGATTCGGAGGCGATGGCAAGGAGAAAAAATCGAGAGAATTAAACGGCTGCGTGGCGGAGGATATTGAGCCCTGGGAGCCGGGACCGGGTAGCGGGGAGCACGGCGGTGGTCTGGCGCTGCACTCTCAACTTGACGAATTTGCCGGTGCGGACGCCACCGACTTCGGCAGTGACGGGGTAATCGCCATCGGGGAGATCGGGGACGGTGACGTTGATCTGATAGAGGCCTGCGCTGACCATGCCGCTATAGGAGACGGCGGCATCCTGATTGTGAATACGGATGCGGACGTCGCTGGCGGTGCGCAGGGCGCTGGTGAGCACTTTGCCCGGTTCGACGGCAGGGGAGGTGGGGCCGAAGCCGGTGCCATAGAGGACGATGGTTTCGCCGGGGCGGGCGGGCACGGTGGTGACCCCTTCGATGAGACCTTCGGGGGCGATGTAGACGCCATCGGTGCGGACGGCGGCGATGTTCTCATCGGCGTATTGGAAGAAGCCGGGGGAGGTGCGTACGAAGTCGACGGAGACGGGCGCCGATGTGCCGCCGGCGTTAGTAAGCGTCACCTGGACGGGGCCGTCGCTGACGGCTTCCGGGGCGAGCACGTTGACTTGGGTCGGGCTGATGTATTGCACATAGGCGGGCTGATTGTTGATCTGTACGCTGACGCCATCGAGGGAGGTGGGGAGATTGCCATCGACGATTTCTTCGGCGCGCCAGGTGCGGGTGTTGGTGGCAAGGGCTGCACCGTGCAAGGCGACCCATGAGCCGGAGGCGGCTCCGGCGCGGAGTGTTGCACCGTGGGTGACTCCGGCCATGGAGATGAGTGTGGGACGCGTGGTGGCGGGAGTTTCGGCGGGGGTGTAATCCATGACGATGTCCCAGGTGACGGCGAGCGCGCCGACGGGGGAGTTTTCGATTGCGGTCCAGGGGCGGATGACGGAGGCACGCTGCGCCGTGTCGCGGATACCGTTCAGGACGGAGTCGTTGCCGGTTTCGCCATCGACGTAGAGTTGGGTGGTGAGGCTTTGGCCACCGGGGATGGTGATTTTGGCATGGACGTGGCGGACGCGGCCGGGGTAGAGTCCGGGCTTGATGGTGCGGAACAGGTACTGGCCGGAGGAGGAGGTTTCGAAGCGGCCGTAACCCTGATAGTTGGAATCGCGCTGTCCGTTGAGCGCGCCGCTTGTGTGGATATAGGAGCCGACATTGTCGGCGCCCCAGATCTCGATTACCGCGTTACGAACGGGCGAGCCGGTGCGGCTGAGGATGCGGCCACTGATCCAGGCGACGGTTCCGACGGCGGGGGTGATGTTGTCATTGATGACGAGCAGATCGTTGTCGCGATCC
Source organism: uncultured Acidobacteriota bacterium (assembly GCA_937952345.1). Classification (GTDB taxonomy): domain Bacteria; phylum Acidobacteriota; class Terriglobia; order Bryobacterales; family Bryobacteraceae; genus CADEFT01. Next base: position 3,372 of record CALFYN010000716.1, on the reverse strand, counting down.
AGCGGCATGACGTTGGGGTAATAAGGGCCTTCGGTTTGGGCGGGGGTCAAGGTGAGGGCCTGGGCGAATGCGCCGGGCGTATTGAAAAACAGGCCCCCGGCGGACATCGCGGCCAGGAAGTGGCGCCGGGAACTTTCGGTGTTGTGAAAACGCATATGCCTACGAGACGCGCGGGGCGTCCCGTAGGCATGTAAAGGAGTGTTAAGAGGTTACCAGGTCAATTGCAGACCGAGCTTGAGGAAGCGCGGCAGGTTGCCCTGCGACGGACTCAAGCGGCCGAACTGCGGGTTGGTGACATCGACCGAGGCAAGGCCGGTGAACCAGGGGCTATTCAGGGCATTCACCATTTCGAAGCGGAACTGGAGGCGCACGCGTTCGTGAATGGGGAAGTACTTGGACAGCGAAGCATCCCAGTTCTGGTAGCCGGGGACGCGGACGTCACTGAACCGCAACGGGAAGTCGCGGAGAGTGAACGGCTGCTGGGCGGTGACCAGGCGACCGGTGGCGGGGTTGTTCCACAGCGAGGTATTGAACCACTGACCCGGGGTGGGGTTGTCGAGTTTGGCGCTACCGGGGGCTACCTGTGCAGCGTTGGGGTAGTTGACGGCCCAGCCGCTTTGATAGGTGACGTTGGCGTTGAGCGACCAACCGCCGATGATCATGTCGACTGCGCGGGAAGCACCGCCGGCGATGGGGCGGCCCTTGCCGAAGGGAAGATCGTAGACGCCCGTGATGTTGAATTTCTGCGGGATGTCGATCTGGTCGGCGGGCTGCTTGACGAGCGGAGTGGAGTCGGGGTTGGAGAGGTTGAAGTTCTGCGCGTTGAGGAGGCTGACCTGCTCGAGCGTTTTGCCGACGGTGTAGCTGGCGAGGAAAGTAAGTCCATCGGAGAAACGTTTGGTGAGCTTGAACTGGAAGCTGTCATAGCGCTGCTGGCCGATGGGGAGTCCGGTGACGCTAACGCCGGTGTACTGCGGGAAGGCAGTGAGCAGCGTCTGGCGGGTGACCGTGGCGCGGTTGAGGGCGGCGTTGACGGGGATCAAGCCGGCCAACGGATTGGGGACTTGGGCGTTGTAGTAGGCCGTGGCCGCGGTGCCGCTGTTGCGCTGGAGTTCGGAGGCCGGGATGAAGTTGGCGGCGGCAGTGATGGGCAGTTTGCGGGTGAGATTGCCGACGTAGCCCGCTTCCATGAGGAGGCCTTTGGGCAGTTCGCGCTGGATATCGAAGGAGAACTGATGGGAGAAGGCAACAACACGATTGCGGTACTGTGCCGTAATTCCCTGGCCGAGGAAGCTGGCCGCACCTTCGGCGTTGCCGACAGCGGCGAGCAACTGGCCGCCTGGCTGCAATGCGAAGGCGTTGGAGAGGTTGACGGCGGGGCGGAAGCTGTCGACGGTTACGACGGCGGTGGTGCGCTGGCTGTAGCCCTGGTTGGAGCCCATCAGGTCATCGCCGAAGTAGTAGAGACCGTAGCCGCCGCGGAGAACCCACTTGTCCCTGAGGCGGTAAGCCGCGCCGATGCGGGGCGCCCAGTTATTCTTGTCGGGATTGTAGGAACCGCGAGGCTGACCATTGGCGTTGGCGAAGAGAACAGCGCCCTTGAGGTTGAGGCCCTGCACGCGGGAAGCGATGGGGCTGGCGGCATCAAAGTCGAGGCCGTTCACCATGCGGTCGAAGCGTTCCATGCTGGGGGCTTCGTAGTCCCAGCGGACGCCGACGTTGAGAGTGAGACGCTGGGTGATCTTCCAGTCATCCTGGAAGAATCCGGCGAAGAAGTTGTGGCGGAAAGCGGGGTCGATGTTGCGGTCGACGAACGCCGAGGTCGGATAGCCGAGCAGGAAGGTGGCGATTTCGTTGCCGGAGGTGGCATCGGCGAGGTTCGACTGGCGCTGGGTCCAGTTGCGGCCGAATGTGTAGGAACCAACGGCGAGGCCGGGATTCAGGGTGTTGTCGTTGTAGCGGCGGGCTTCGACGCCGAACTTGAAGAAGTGCTTGCCGCGCACGAGATTGACGTTGGGCTGAATGGTATAGACATCGTTTGCGCCGTAGCTGATGAGGCGACTGGCGCCCATGCCCTGATAGGTGCCGAAGTTGAATTGCGGGAAGCCGATGCGGGTGAACTGGCGGGTGAGCGCGGGATCGATGCCAAGCTGAGCCTGGTCAAAGCCGGTGCCGTAGGAGCTACCGGTGGTTTCTTCCCAGCGGCTGAGGCCGGAGCGGAGGTTGAAGGTCATGGTTGGGCTGATGGTGGAAGTCCAGTTGAAAGCCCAGTTGCGGCCATTGCGAATGAGGGGGGCGTTGCCGGTGGGCTCGGCGGGATTCGATTCGCTGGGATCCTTGATGAAGACGAGGCCGCGGTATTCGTTGAACGGATTCTGCCCGTAGCGGAAGTAGGTTACGTTGCGGGAGTTGATGTTGAAGTCGATACGGCCGGTCCACTGGTCCATGTTTCCGACCCAGCGGGACGGGTAGGGATAGTTCAAGGTGCGGGCGGGGCCGACGCCGGCCGATGTGGGAGCGGGGTAGAACTTGAAGGCTTCCACGGCGGTGCGGCTGAGACGGCTGGCGGGAATGACGTTGCCGGCGAAGGGTTGGCGGGTTCCGTCGTTGATGGTGGTGAGCGGGTCGTAGATGCCAACCTGGGCGCCCTGGGCGTTGAGGAGGGTGGAGAAATCGCCGGTGCGCCAGGCCAATTCGGGGACCGTGGCTACGGCGGGATCGGCGGAGCGCTGGCGCATCGCTTCATAGGAGAGCAGCCAGAAGAGCCGGTTCTTGCCGTTGAACACGCCGGGGATGATGACGGGGCCATCGACTTCGAAGCCGTAGTCATTGATATTGTTTGGCGGTTTGCGGATGCCGCCGGCGTTCAATTCGGTCTGGTTGGCATTGAGCTTGGAGTTCTGGAAGTATTCGTACAACGTGCCGTGGAACTGGTTGCCACCGGACTTGGACACGATGGTGACGATACCGCCGCCGGTGCGGCCGTACTGGGCGTCGTAGGTATTGGTGAGGATTTTGAATTCCTGGACGGAGTCCATGGTGGGGACGTGAATCACGGTGCGGTTGGAGCGGACGTTGCTGATACCGTCCATGAGCACTTCGTTTTCGCGATTACGGCCGCCGTTGACGGAGAAGTTCGACGTGCCGGCGATGTCGAAGGAGCGAAGATAGCGCCATCCACCGGTTTTGATAACGCCGGGAGCGGACCAGGCAATCTGGAAGGGATTGCGGCCCTGGGTGGGGATATTGGCGATCAGCTCATTGGAGATGATCTGGCTGCGGCTGGCGGTTTCGGTTTGCAGAGCGCTAACCGTATCGGTGACAGTGACGCTATCGGCAACGGCACCGACCTGGAGTTGCACGTCGATGCGG
>CALFYN010000715.1 GCA_937952345.1 uncultured Acidobacteriota bacterium | reverse complement strand
AGTCTCGACAGTACCCGTGCGTTCATCACCAGTAACGCCAGCCAGCGGCTCACCTCCATCGACCTCAATTCCTTCCAGACTGCAGGGCTCTTGCAGAACCTCGGCCCCGTGAATGGGGTCAATGTCGGCCCCAACGGCCTCGTTTACGTCGCCGCGCAAAACATCCTCTATGAAGTCGACCCGCGCGACCTCAGCCTCCGCGGTGGCTCCGGCATTTCGCTCAACGGGCAGCCCGGCAAGCCTGCCTTCGCCGCCGATAGCACCGGCACCATTCGCGTTCTGCTCCCCAATCTGAACACCGCCTTCGGTGGCGCCAGCGCTTTGACAGTAGACCTCCTGACTCGTACGGCGACGCCGATCTTCGCCAACAATGTTATCTTCGAGCGCATCATCCCCGTTTCCGGCTTCCGCGCTTTCGCCGTCTCCCAGAGCAATCAGCTCTACGACATCAATCTCCCCGGCAGCGCGAGTTTCGCCAGCATTACGGGACTCGCCTCCAGTTCCGGCATCCGCTCGATCGCGGTCTCCGATGAATTCCCCACTGCCCGCTACTTGTATGTCGCCTCCAACACCAACACGGTGTCGCGCGTCGACTTGAATAACAACACCGTCAGCGGCAGCTTCCCCCTCAGCAATCCTCCCGGCAACATGGATTACGCCGGTTCCTCCACAACCGGTCTGCCAACCTCCATCTTCGCCTTTAACAATGGGCAGTTCGTACAGCCTTCCGCGCAGTCCCTGCCCCTCGTGGTGCGCGTCGTCGATTCCGCCGGCAAGCCGCTGCAGAACGTCCCCGTAACGTTCACCACAACCGCCCCCGGTGCATTCATCGTCTCCGGCGCAACCTCCAACACCGGCGCCAATGGCACTGCCCAAGCCGTTGTGCTGGCGCCCAGCACGCTCGGCTCCTTCGCCGTTACCGCCACCGCCGGTTTCGGAACGGGGGTTAGCGTCACCACAAACTTCACCCTCACCGTCGGCACGGGTACCGCCGGACCCACCGGCCTCGTCGGCGTCCGCGGCGGCAACGGGCAGGTCATCCGCGAAACCGGCGTCACCCCCGAATTGCTCCGCGTCATCGTCCGTGACTCCTCCGGCAACCCGGTTCCCGGCGCTGTCGTTACCTGGAATGTCACCACGGCCAACGGCCCCAACGGCACGTTGCTCAGCACGGTCACCATCACCGACAACTTCGGCGAAACCACTAATAGTTACATCGCACCGTTCCTTGGGCCCAATCTCCTCCAGTCCTACGTGCAGTCCACCATCACCGCCAGCACCTTTAGCGGTTCGGTGAACATGTACGTCACGGTCATCCCCGTGGTCTTCAATCAGAATCCGGCGTCTCTGCCCACCGTACAGGTGGTCCAGCCCACCGCCGAAGCCCTCACCGGCCAAGTCGGCACTACCATCCCCGGCGCCATTCAGGTTCGCGTCTCCGCCGGCAGCGGACCATCCGCTGGAACCGCCATCCCCAACGTGGGCATCTCGGTCACCACTGGCCTCGATCCCAGTTTCGGCGTTTCCGCCCGCTGTAGCGAAACCACCGGACTCACCGACGCCAACGGCTTTGCCAGTTGCGATCTCATTCTCGGCAGCCGCATCGGCACAGCCCCGCTGACCATCAACGTGGGCGGCCAGTCCGTGGCCCAGATCAACCTCACCACGACGCCAGGCACGCCCGGCAAGGTCATCCTGGTTCAGGGTGATGGCCAGCGCGGGAACGCCGGCGCTACTCTGCCTCAGGCGCTCGTCGCCCGTGTCGAAGACAGCTTCGGCAACGCCCTCCCCGGCGCCGCGGTCACCTGGACCGTCGAATCCGGTTCGGCCACGCTCCTCAATACCATCAATCGCTCCGATAACTCCGCCCGCGTTTCCACCTTGGTCCGCCTCGGCAACTCCCCCGGCCAGATTCGCATCCGCGTCACGGCACAGGGTGGCAGCAGCCAGGCCACGGCCACGTTTACCGTATCCGTGGACATCGCCGCCACTCAGATCCGGCGTGTCTCCGGCGACGGCCAGTCCGCTCAGGTCAACACCGCCTTCGGCGAACAACTCGTCGCCCAGGTGCTCGATGCCAACAACGCTCCCGTGGCCAACGTTCCGGTGACCTTCACCGTGAACAGCGGCTCCGCATCGCTCGGTTCGCCCACCGCCAACTCCGATAGCAACGGTAATGTGCGCACCAGCGTAACCGCGGGCGGCACCGCCGGCAGCGTTACCATCAGCGCAACGTTCGCCGGTAACTCTGTTAGCTGGACCCTCACCGTTACCCCGCTCGGCCCGACGATCTCCGCGTCCGGTATCGTGAACGCCGCCAGCGGCCTCAACGAAATCGCCCCCGGCTCCGTCGTCACCATCCGCGGAACCAACATCGTGCCCTCGGCTCGTGGCTATGTGCTCCCGGCCAACCAGATCGGACCGCGTCCCCTCTCCCTCAGCGGAGCGAGCGTCGCGTTCGGTGGTGTTCCCGCCCCCATCTTCTGGGCCGCGAACATCAACGGCCAGGAGTCCATCACCGTTCAGGTGCCCTTTGAGGCGCCGGAAAATGCCGTGATCCCCGTCACCGTCACCTCCAACAACGTCTCGGCCACCGTCAACGTCTCCATTGCTCCGGCCGCCCCTGGCATCTTCGAAAACACCGATGACCAGGGCCGCCGCTACGCTGTGGTCACCCGTATGGACGGAACCTTCGTGACTCCCGACAACCCGATCGGCCGCGGCGAAAACGCCCGCGTCTACGTCACCGGCCTCGGCCGCGTCACCGGCGTCACCGAAACCAACGCCCTCGGCGCGGGCCAGCCCGTTGCAGCGAACGTCATCGTCGGCCTCAACGACGGCGGCGTTCCGCTCATCAGCGCTGAATACGCCGAAGGCCTCCTTGGTGTCTACGTGGTCACCTTCACCGTGCCCTCTGGTACCGCCACCGGATCCAACCGTAACCTCGCCGTCGCCGTCGAGAGCGGCGGGAACCTGGTCTTCGGAAACGGCTCCACCATGGCCGTCCGCTAGCACTCGCGTTACTCGAACATACAGCAGGCCGGAGGCGAATAACCTCCGGCCTGTTTGTCTTTGCGGATGTTATACACTGTGGCAATGCACCTTCGCGCCGTTGCTGCATTCCTTGCCGTTTCCGCATTCCCCGCCGCCGCCCCCGAGGAGGGCTTCTGGGCCAACTGGCGAGGGCCGCGCAACAGCGGCTTCGCTCCCGCCGCCCGCAATCTCCCCGTCAAATGGTCGGAAACCGAAAACATTGTCTGGAAAGTAAAAACGCCCAGTTGGAGCGCCGCCACCCCCATCGTCTGGGGCAACGATGTGCTCGTCATCACCGCCGAATCCGGCTTCGTCAACCCCACCTACGACACCCGCAACCTCCGCCGCGCCCCGGAGCAATCCAGCGACAAGATCTTCCTCATGGCTCTCGACCGCAAGACCGGCTCCGAGCGCTGGCGCACCGTCATCGACAGCGGCAACGAACTCCACCGCAAACAGAACTCCGCCTCCCCTTCGCCCATCACCGACGGCAAATATATCTGGGTCATCACCGGCCATCTGCGGATGAGTTGCCTCACCATGGCAGGCAAGATCGTCTGGAAGCGCGACCTCGTCGCCGACTACGGCCATGTCGGCCTAAACCACGGCTACGCCTCCACCCCTTTGCTCGACGGCGGCCGTTTATACGTCCAGGTGGTGCACGGCTTCAAATCCGACAACCCTTCCTACACGCTGGCCCTCGACAAACTCACCGGAAAAACCATCTGGAAGCAGTTGCGCCCCGCCCCCGGCCAGATGGAATCGAAGGACAATTACGGCACGCCGCAAATGGCCATCGTCGATGGCAAAAAGGAATTAGTGATCTTCGGCGGCGATATCGCCACCGGCCAAGATCCCGACACGGGTAACGAGCTATGGCGCATCGGCGGCTTTAATCCCACCGATTTCAAGATGAACCGCACCATTTCTTCGCTCCTCGTCATCGGCGATCAGGTGGTCGTCGGCGGCAATCGCGGCCGCCCCTATATCGCTTTCCACGCCGGCGGCCGCGGCGACGTCACCGGAAAAAAGGAACTCTGGAACAATAACCTCGGCGCCGATGTCCCCACTCCCGCCACAGACGGCAAGCTGCTCTATGTCCTAAACGACAAAGGCTTCTTCAATCTCCTCGAACTGGCCTCGGGCAAGGTCATCTACGAAGGCCAGCGCGTCGAGCCCGGCTCCTACAGCGCTTCTCCCCTCCTTGCCGACGGCAAAGTCTACGCCACGAATGAGGAAGGAACCACCTCCGTCATCAAGGCCGGTCCCGAATTCTCCCTCCTCGGCGTTAACAAACTCGATGGGTACACCCTCGCCAGCCCCGTGGCCGTGGGCGAAAATATCTTCATCCGCACCGGTGAGGCCATCTACTGCATCGGCAACAAAAAGTAATACCAGTTCTTCTATCTGCGTTCATCCGCGTTCATCGGCGGCCAATCCCAGCAAATCCAAGAAAATTTTCCGAATCATATCAGCGATTTACAGAAATAGGACGCCCGCATCACGCTAGCCCCGTGAGACAAAGGAACTGGGAGGGCCGGTTGAAAGCGCGGTTCCATCAGAGCCACACGGAAAGCTCGCCGGACGCCGGTCCTCGCCCTGGATCGCACTACCCCGCGTAGGCGTTCGAGAGTGCTTCCTGCGCGAAATACCCGATCGGCGCGGCGCCACCCGCCGGCACAATCATCCAATCCCAAACATCTTCCAGTCCGCCCCGAATCGGCATCCCTGGTGGATACGATAACGTTGCGGTCTCCGCGTCCAGAGTCCCCACAACCGCTGCTTCCTCTACCTCGGAAACCGACAGCCATGGGAATTCTTCCTCTTCATCCTCCCGCAGCCGGATTTTTACGAAATACGACTGCGTATTATCCCGCGACCGGAAGGCCGCCACGAATTCCCCCCATCGTTCCCGCGCCTGCTCGGCCGCCCGCAGCAGCGCCGGTTCCCCTTCCGGAATCTCGCAATCGTCCGGCAGTCCGCCACATTCCACCTGCTCCAGCGGAGCCGCGCTCCGCAGCAGATCCTCATGCGATTCCGACCACGCCGACCAGTAACCCGCCGCCGGAAAATGCAGCGCCACCGCCTGCCGCCCCGTCAACTCCGCCACCACCGGACCCATATATCGGTACGACGCCTCAATCGATTCCCCCTCCGGGAATTGAATCAACTCGAACGACATCCACCCCAGATAGTTATCCAGAGCATCGCGCAGCACCGGATCGGGCAGGCACCGCGCGTCCCGAATCGCCGCCTTATCAAACGCCCCACGCTGGTTCTGAATGGCGAAGGTATGCTCCCGGTACCGCCACAGCAGCGACGTCGCATTTCCCGTCACCGCGTCTTCCGGTACCGTGATCCCGAACGCATCCTGCACCGCCCGCCGCAACCCCTCCGCCGTCACCAGTTGCGGTTCGCCCCACAAAACCACAATCGAGGCAAACGCCTTGTCCGTTGCCGCCTGCGCCTCCTCCCGCACCATCAGGAATTGGTACGCGAACCACAGCGCCAGCAGCAGCGAAAATCCCACCCGGAAGACAAGGTGCGAAACCACCTCGCCCCTGTCGGCCAGGGCGACCATCAGTAAACCATGGTAAAGGGCCGAGGCAAAGCAAAACAGGATTGCCAAACCCAGGGTTGACCGCTTGACGCTTGTAGACATTTTGTAGTCTATCGGCGGGATGGAACGTTCTATTCATAGAACTCGGTGTTTTGCCTGACTTTTCCCTCAGGTAAAACGCCATAATAGGACTTCGTGCTCCTGCTGAAAAACGCAAAAACGAACCCGGACATCCCCCCCGTTGAGGCCTTCCGCCGGGATTTGCAGGCCAACCGCCACGATGCCTGCCTCCTAACCCCAACAGCCACCCTTGCCGAACACTTGCGCCATTCCTTCGCTCGCGAAGGTCACTTCGTGCGTCCGGACGCAGTGGTTACCCTCTCCCGATTCGTAAAGCCGCTGGTGCAGGATCTGCCCCCAGCCACTCCCGCCCTCCTGGACCGCATCGTCGCCCGCCATCTCGCCCTGCATCCCCCGGAGGGCTTTCGGGCCCTCTCCGAATCGCCCGGCCTACGCCGCATGCTTGCCGGATTGATCGAGGAGGTTTCCACCGCCGGATGCCTTCCCGGCACCTTGGCCAGTACCGCAGTCGGTGCCGAAGCCTCTGCTTTTCAACAGGTTTACGCGGCCGTGGCGGAGCAAGCCGAGGCCCGCGGCAACTGGCTCCGCGCACGCCGTCTCCAAACGGCCGCCCTCCGTCTCCAGGCATCTCCGCTCCCTTGGCGGCGCATCTACCTCACCGGCTTCTACGCCTTCACCCCCGCCGAACTGGCCATCCTCGCCGCCCTTTGTCCGGCCGAAATCCTGCTCTCCCTTCCCGAATGGGACGGCGCTACGGAAAGCATCCGCGCCCTCACTGCACTCGGCTTCGAAAAATCGCAAATCGACCCCGGCCACGACCCCGCCCGCCTCACGGTCTTCGATGCCGCCAGTGAGCTCGAAGAGGTGGAAGAGATTGCCCGCCGTATCGTGAACCTCACCGCCGAAGGATACGCCTTCCGCGAAATCGGCATCGTTCTGCGCAGCGAATTTCCCTACGCGCCCATGCTCCGCACCACCCTGCGCCGCTTCGGCATCCCCGCCCGGTATTACTTCCCGCGCACGTTCGACACACACCCGGTCCGCCGTTTCCTCATGGCCTTCCTCGAAGCCCTGCTCTCGGATTGGGACTACGAACTTCTGCTCCCCCTGCTCCGCATGCGCTACTGCCCCCTCGCCGGAACCCCCGAAGGCGACGCCCTCGATTTCGCCCTCCGCCGCAAACTGCCCGCCTGCGGCTTCCCCGGCGAACTCGCCGCCCTCGCCCACTGGCAAGACTTCGACGCATGGCGCGGCCTTAGTCAGACCCCCGCCGCTTGGGCCAACGATCTGCTCCGCCTCCGCCAGCTCATTCCCATCCCCCCATTCACCGACGGCGTTCCACAAGAACAGGTGCTCGAATGGCGTGAGTTGCTCTCGGCGCTCTCCGCCTGGCAGGAGGCCCTGCAAGCCACAGCCGCCGCCCTCGATCCCGATGAGCCGCTGTCCCTGCGCCAGTTCACCGGCCACCTCGCCGAAATCTGCCCCCACATTCCCGTCAACAACCGCGATCAACGCCGCAACGTGGTCCACGTGCTCGATGTCTACGAAGCCCGCCAATGGGAACTGCCCGTCGTCTTCCTCTGCGGCATGACGGAGCGGTCCTTCCCCCGTTATCACTCCAGCCACCCCATCCTCACCGACGAGGATCGCCTCGCCCTGCGCCGCCACGGCATCACCCTCCGCACCTCCGCCGAGCGCCAGCGCGAAGAGGCCATCCTGTTTGAAACAGCTTCGGCAGTGGCGCGCCGGCAACTCACCCTCAGCTACCCCCGCACCAACGAGAAAGGCGAGGAGACCCTCCCCTCGTTTTTCCTCCCCGAGAACGAAAAACCGCAGCGCGCGCGCTCCTGCCGCGTGCCTGCCCGCTGGCCGAAGGCCGTCACCGCCGCCGCCGTCATCACCACCCCCGACCTGCTCACCGCCGTGCAAAAGTTAAGGGCGAAGCTCTCCCCAACGGCGATCGAGACCTACCTGCAGTGCCCGTATCAATACTTCGCCCGCCACGCCCTCAAGCTTCAGGGGCCGCCGCCCCGCCCGCGCGAAAGGCTCGATTTCCTGCTTCAAGGCAACATCCTCCATGCCACGCTGGCCGAAACCGAAGGCTCGCCCCTCTTCGTCGAAGAGATCTTCACCCGCCGTTTTGCCGAGGCCGTGCGGGAAAACGCTCTGCCCCACGGCTGCTTCACCGAACGTGTGCGCCTGGAACTCGATGCCAACCTGCGCCGTTTCCTCGAAAGCCCGCCGCTCACCGGAGCCTCCACCGTGGCCGTCGAAAACAGCTTCGATCTCAAGCTCGATGACGGTGTCCGCATCCGCGGCAAGATCGACCGCGTAGCACAGGTCTCCGGACGCGGCCTGGTCGTCATCGACTACAAGTACTCGCGCCGCGAGCGTGTCCGCGCACGGGTCCGCGAACACGAAAGCGGCGATCTCGTGCAGGGTGGACTCTACCTGTGGGCCGCCGAAAAGCTCTTCCGCAAGCCCGCCGCCGGCATGCTCTACTGCGGTCTCCGCGGCGAAGTCAGTTGGGACGGCTGGCATCTGCCTGCCTTCGGATGGCAGGATCTCGGCGAATCGGCCGGGGAAGACCGTCTCCGCGAGATCGTCAACACCGCCCTTGAAGGCAGCCGCAACGTCGCAGTGCGCATCGCCAGTGGCGAGATTCAGCCCGCCCCCTCCGATCGCAAAAAATGCGCCTGGTGCGAGTTCCGCGACGCCTGCCGCGTCGAGACGCAGCCCGCTCCCCTCGTGCGCATTGCCGGAGGCGGCGGATGAGCATCTCCCTCAACCCCGCCCAGCGCGCCGCCGTCGAGCGCTGGGGGCAGGATGTCTGTGTGGTGGCGGGCCCCGGCTCCGGCAAGACGCGCGTGCTCATCGAGCGCTTCCGCTGGCTCGTTCAGGCCAAAGGTATCCATCCTCAGCGCATTCTCGCCGTCACCTTCACCGAAAAAGCGGCCACCGAAATCAAGAAGCGGCTCATGGAATCCGTCGCCTCCACCGGCGATATGCGCCAGCAAATGGAGCGTGCCTGGGTCTCCACCATCCACGGCTTCTGCACCCGCCTGCTCAAGGAAAACGCCATCGCCGCCTCCGTCGATCCTGATTTCCGCCTCCTCGACGAACCACAGGCCCGTATCCTTGGCCGGCGCTCCGCCGAAGCGGTGCTCGACGCCCTCCTCGAAGAACAGCCTGCCGCCATGCGCACCCTGCTCCAGGAACTCAACGTGGGTGCAAGCGATCTCGCCCAGGCGCTCACCGATCTTTACGCCGAAGCCCGTTCCGCCGGCGTGCCCATCGGCACACTGCAGTCTCCACAGCCCTCCGATGACGGTTGGACCCAATTGCAGAGCGAAGCCCGCATTATCGCCGCCGAGCCGCTCCCCTTCGGCAATCTCAAGCACAAGGAAGTGCACCAGCGCTTCCAGCAGTGGGCTCTGCGCGTAGCCGGCATGCCCCCGGCCACCACCTGGCGCGACAAGCTCTCCATGCTCGATGCCATGCCCGCCCTCAAAGGCATGAAGTCCGGATCGCGCGCCCGCGATGCCGCCAAAAAACTCCACGAGACTTTCGTTCCCCAAGCCAAAGCCGCCATCCTCCTCGCCGAGCGCCTCCCCCTCTACACGCTCTGCCTCGATGCCCTCCGCCGCATCCATGCCGCCTACCGCGAAGCCAAGCGCGACGCCGGCATGCTCGACTTCGAAGACTTGCAGGAGTCCGCCATCCGCCTCCTCGAAGAAAACCACGCCCTTCGCCAGCGCGTCCGCGACAGTTTCGATCAGGTGCTCATGGACGAACTCCAGGACACCAACCGCCTCCAGTGGCGCCTCATCGATCTCGTCCGCCGCGAAGATTCCCTCTTCGCCGTCGGCGACATCAATCAGTCCATCTACTACTTCCGCCACGCCGACCCCAGCGTGTTTCAGGACTACCGCGACTCCCTCGCCCGCCAGGGCAAGGTGGTCGATGAGCTGCACGAAAACTACCGCTCCCGCGCCGTCATCATCAACGCCGTCAATGCTGTTACTCCCTTCCTCAGCGGCGGCGTCGAGATGCACCGCCTCGAAGCACTGCGCGAGTATCCGCCCAAATCCGATCCATCCATCGAATTCACCGGCACATACGCCGGCCATCCCGACGATGACGCCGTGCGCACCGAAGCGCGCTGGATCGCCAATCGCATCCGCCAGATCGAGGGCACTCTGCTGGTGGGCAAGCCCGGCGAACAGCGCCCTGCCCGCTATGCCGATATGGCGGTGCTCGCCCGCACCATCGGCGCGCTCGGCGCAGTCCAGCAGGCCCTCGACGAATACGGCATCCCCTGCACCATCAGTGGCGGCCGCTCCTTCTATGAAACCCGCGAAGTCCGCGATCTCGTGGCATGGCTCGCCCTGTTGGCCAATCCGCTCGATGAGATCGCCCTCGCCACCGTGCTGCGCTCTCCCTTGGTGGGCGCAAGCGACGAACTCATCTTCCGTCTCAAACGCAGCGCCGAAACATTGATCCACGGCGTCGAGTTATCCGAAGACGAACGCCTCGTCTGGTTCCTCGCCCTCCTCCGCGAACAGCGCGCCGCCTCCGACACCACCGCCCCCGATGCGCTCCTGCAACGCGTCCTCGATGAGTCTTCCTACATGGAAGGGCTCGCCCCGCGACCCAAAGCGAACATCGCCAAGCTCCTCGCCATGCTCCGCGAGCGCTTCACACGCCGTCCCTGCACCATCGGCGAACTGGTCGACGAACTGCGCGAGTGGCGTGAATCCGGCTCACAGGCCGAAGCCGGCGCCGAAGAGATCGTCAACTCCGTCAAGCTCATGTCCGTCCACGCCGCCAAGGGCCTCGAATTCCCCATCGTATTCCTCGCCGCGCTCCGCAACGGCGCGCAAAGCCGCGAACCGGTCTTCTGCTTCAACGAGCAGCGCGAGTTGGGCGTCACCTGGCGTCACCCCTCTGAGCGCTCCGGCATTTCCGATCCCGTGCACCTCCACGTCTGCGCCCGCAAGAAGCGCCTCGAAGCCGGCGAGGAAGATCGCTTGCTCTATGTCGCCATGACGCGCGCCGAAGAGCATCTCATTCTCACCGCCGGACCCACCGGCAGCGGCGAATGGGCCAAGCGCATCTGCGAAGGCCTGCACCTGCCCCACGAAAAACCCGAGCAGGAGCGTCACGACATCCTCAACGGCGTCGTGCTCACGCACACCCGGCTCGTTACCCCCGTCCCGCCCCGCACCGAAACAGGAGCTTTCCCCAACGAGATCCTCATCGTCGACCGGCCCCCCCGCGAAGGCGAGCAGGAAGCCGTCGCCCCCGTCACCAGCGTCGCCCAGCACGCCTTCTGCCCGCGTCAGTATTTCCTCGCCCGCTACCTCGGCCTCGAAGCCGCACCACAGCCTCCTGAACCCGGCGATGAGCCCAAGGACACCGGCGAATGGTCGGCCTCTGAATTCGGCGTCCTCGTCCATGAACTGCTCGCCGGAACGCCCGTCCCGGACGCGCCCGAAACCGCCATCCAAATGGCGCGTGGCTTCGAGGAAAGCGAGTGGGGCCGCCGCGCCGCCGCCGCACAACGCTCCGGCCGCGAGTTCGATTTCCTCATCCATCTCGAAGGCATGATCCTGCGCGGCCAAATCGATCTCTGGTTCGAAGAAGGCGGCCAGCTTGTCCTCGTCGATTACAAATCGGATCAAGTGACCTATGGCGAGGAATGGCGCCACGCCTCTCGCTACCGCCCGCAATTGCGGCTCTACGCCATCGCCCTCGAACGGCTCACCGGCCGGCTCCCCGATGTCGCACTGCTGTGGTACTTGCGTACAGGCGCAGCCGTCAGAGTCGGCTTGGGTCCGGAAGCCCTCGATGAGGCCCGCGGCCAGGTCCGCGCCCTCCGCGAAGCCCAGGCCGGTCTCCAGTTCCCCCTCCGCGAAGGCCCGCACTGCATCCGCTGTGGTTTCTTCAACGGCGCCTGCCCGTCGCAATTCAAGGAAGAACCCTCCCCTCCGATAAGGGAAGGGTGAGCCTCTTCTGGGATAACGCAACGCGAATCATGGATGCGGCAATGGCCGCTGCAAGCACTGGCTTCGCCACCAGCGAATCGATGACTGTGCTCATCGGCCGCGAAGGCGGTATGCACCTGCTCCCCAACAACGACTGGCCTCTCGACCGCCTCGCCGCCGAACGCGGCGCTCGTATGGCCTACCGTGTCTCGCAAACGGACGGCAAAGTCGCCGTCAGCGGCCTCCATGGCTTGGCCAAATGCCTCCTCGAAACCGAAAAGCCCGAAGCCGCCGCCAAACAGCTCCTCCGCGACCGCCCCCAGTATCTCCTCGATTCCCCCTACGACAATCCCGCATCCCGCAAGTAACGCGCCGCTTCCTCCGGCGGCGTCGGATTCAGATAAAACCCCGTCCCCCACTCAAAACCCGCCACCTTCGTCAGCTTCGGGATGATCTCCAGGTGCCAGTGATAATGCGGCATGTGCCCCTCATGCACCGGAGCCGTGTGCAGCACAAAATTGTACGGCGGATTCTCCAGCACCCGGTCCTGCTTGCGAATCACCGTCCGCATCACCCACGCCAGATTCTCCAGCAGCGGCGCATCCGCCGTTTCAAAGTGCGAACTGTGCCGCCGCGGAATCACCCACGTCTCAAACGGAAACCGCGGAGCATAAGGAGCCACCGCCAGAAACTGCTCCGTCTCCACCACGACGCGCGCCCCGCTTTCGGCTTCCTGCCGCACCATATCGCAGTACACACAGCGTTCCTTGAAATCGTAATAGCGCTTGGCGCCTTCCAGTTCCTCCAGCACGCGCTTGGGCACCACCGGCAGTGCGATCAATTGCGAATGCGAATGTTCGAGCGACGCCCCGGCCAGCTCTCCATGGTTCTTGAAAAACAGGATGTACCGCAAGCGCAGATCGCGTTTCAAATCCAGAGTGCGGTCGCGGAACGCCCAGAAAATGCTCTCAATCTGCTTCTCCGGCAGATCGCCGAACGTCACCATGTGCTCCGGAGTCTCGATGAGCACCTCATGGGCGCCCACCCCGTCCATCTTGTCGTACATCCCGTCCCCATGGCGCTCCAGCGTCCCTTCCACGCGCAGCGCGGGGAACTTGTTCGGCACCACGCGCACGGTCCAGCCGGGCTGGTTTGCCTGCCCGTGCGAACGGTAGCTCAGCACCTCCGGCGGCGTCTTCAGTTCGTTGCCGGGACAGAACGGGCAGAAGCGTCCGCCTTGCAGCGTAACGGATTCGCGTGTGAAATCGGATGGGCGGCGGCTGCGGTCGCTGGCGATGATTACCCAGCGGCCCGTCACCGGGTCTTTGCGTAGTTCAGGCAATCGGTCCTCGAATCGAAGAAAGATTGCATTATACCGCTATGCGGTAGCGCGGCTCTGCTTTGGAGAACGCACCTTTTTCCAGCCGGATCACCGGTGGCGACGTGAGCACGATGCTCACAATGTCGAATCGCGCCAGGTCCCATTCAATGCCCGTGCGCCGCGAATAGTCGCGCGCCGCCACCAGAATGTGATGCTGCTTTTCCGCATCCACCGCGCTCTCCGGAGTCCCGAACTCCTCCGTCGCCCGCGTCTTCACTTCGATGAACGCCAGCGCTTCCCCGTCCCAGCCGATCAGATCCACTTCCCCGGATCCCGACCGCGTCCGGTAATTCCGAGCCACAATCGTGTACCCCCTCCGCTGCAGGTAGCGGTGTGCCAGGTCTTCGCCACGCCGTCCCCAGGCATGCCCCGCATCCCAGTGGCGCAGCCGCCCACGGTGCCGCAAATGATCGAACAGCCGGTACAGGAACATGCTTCGTCGGCCTCTATACTGCCAAGTTGTACAAAGGAGCCCAAACTCTCATGTTTTTTTCTCCTCCAAATCATGTAGCCGCAAACAGCCCCTTTTAGCGATAATGAACTTTCCCTAGTCCACTTGCAGGAGCGAGTCTACTTTCATGGCAAAAATCAAGGTGATGAATCCCGTCGTCGAAATGGATGGCGACGAGATGACACGGATTATCTGGCAATGGATTCGTGAGCGCCTCATCCTTCCCTACCTCGATATCGATCTCAAGTATTACGACCTCTCCGTCGAGAAGCGCGACGAGACCAACGATCAGATCACCATCGATTCCGCCAACGCGGCCAGGCAGTATGGCGTCGCCGTCAAATGCGCCACCATCACTCCCGACGAAGCCCGTGTCAAGGAATTCGGCCTCAAGCAGATGTGGCGCAGCCCCAACGGCACCATCCGCA
>CALFYN010000714.1 GCA_937952345.1 uncultured Acidobacteriota bacterium | reverse complement strand
CGAGCAACAGGTCCGTCACCACCATGCCAAGCTCGGTGCGAACAAACTTGCCGCCTTCCTTCTTCACATACTCGCGTTCCTGAATGGTGGACAGAATCGACGCATACGTGGAAGGCCGTCCCACGCCATCGGATTCCAATTCCTTCACCAGCGTCGCTTCGTTGAAGCGCGGCGGTGGCTCCGTGAAATGCTGTTCGGGCTCGATGGAGCGGAACTTCAGAGTCTCACCCGCCTCCACCAGGGGAAGCCGGTGCTTCAGCTCCTCATCATCCTCGTCCTTCTGGTCCTTGCCCTCTTCATACACAGCCAGGAAGCCGTCAAACTTCGGCACGCTGCCCGTGGCGCGGAATAAATAGGTAGAGGCATCGCTGCCCGCCGCCTTCACCTCAATGGTGGTCTGGTCAAACAGCGCGGGCATCATCTGCGACGCGACAAAGCGCATCCAGATCAACCGGTATAGCTTCCACTCATCCTCTGCGAGCAGACCATGCAAATCATCCGGCGTGCGCATGGCAGCCGTCGGCCGGATGGCTTCGTGCGCATCCTGCGCGTCCTTCTTGCTCTTGAAGAAATTGGGCGTCTCCGGAAGGTACTGGCCGCCGTATCGCTGGCCGATCAACTGCCGCACCTCACTCAATGCATCCGCCGAGACACGCGTCGAATCGGTACGCATGTACGTGATCAGACCGGTCAACCCCTCATCGCCGAGTTCCACGCCCTCATACAAACGCTGCGCCAGCATCATCGTGCGCTTCACCGAGAAGCGCAGCTTGCGGGCGGCTTCCTGCTGCAGGGTGGACGTGATGAACGGGGGCACTGCATTGCGGCGCTTTTCCTTCGTGACCACCGATTGGACTACATACGCCGCGTCACTCAGTGCGGCAACAATCGTATCGGCTGCTGTCTGATTCGGAATCTCAAACCCGGCGCCGTCCTTCTTGGCCAGCCGCGCATTGAGAATGGGCGGCTTCTTGGCGTTGAGGTGGACGTCGATGGTCCAGTATTCCTCTTTTTGGAAGGCCCGGATTTCGCGCTCGCGCTCCACGATCAGACGCAAGGCAACCGTCTGCACACGGCCCGCCGAGAGGCCCCGGCGCACCTTGTCCCACAGCAGCGGGGATATCTTATAACCGACCAACCGGTCGAGCACGCGCCGCGCCTGCTGCGCCTGCACGAGGTTCTCATCCACCTGAATCGGCGTCTCAAAGGCCTTGCGGATCGCCGCCTGCGTGATTTCGTTAAACCGCACGCGGTAAATCAGCGGAGCGTTCTTTCCCTTCCCTTCCAATTCCTCCTTGAGGTGCATGCAGATCGCCTCTCCCTCGCGATCCGGGTCAGCCGCGAGGTAGATGGCTTCGGCGCCCTTGGCTGCCGATTTCAACTCCGAGATGAGCTTCTTTTTTCCTTCGATGACGACGTAGTTGGGTTCAAAATCGCGTTCGACGGCAACCGCTAAGTCATTCTTGGGCAAGTCTTTAATGTGCCCAAGCGAAGCCTTGACGGTGTATTCCTTACCGAGATATTTGCCGATCGTTTTGGCCTTGGTAGGGGACTCCACGATCACCAGAGACTTACTCATAAAGCTATTAGTTTGTGTTACTTACCAGACTTTCAAGAAGTGCTTGCCAGCCAACTGCCGGACCGTTCCCAGCATTTCCAGCTCGAAAAGAGCCGCAATCAGCTCTGACGATGAATACTGTGGCAGATTCCCCATCAGTGTGTCAATGTGAGTCGGATCGGCCGGGGACAGGACTCCCAGTACGGAACGGTGAATCGGCGACACCATTTCAGGCATCAACATCTGCTGTTCCGGACTCGCCGGCCCGGCCTGCCGCAGACGCTTCCTGTCGCTCGGCGCCAACTCGGAAACCACATCCTCTGCATCCTGCACCAGCTTCGCCCCTTGCTTGATCAGCAGGTTCGGAGCCCAGCTCATCTTCGACGTGATGTTGCCCGGAACAGCGAACAGTTCCCTGCCCTGATCCACGGCCAGTCGCGCCGTGATCGCCGAACCGGAGTATTGCGCCCCTTCCACCACCATCACCCCGGCGCTCAGCCCGCTCACCACCCGGTTGCGGATCGGGAAGTTCTGCGGATAAGCCGGCGTCCCCATCGCAAACTCGCTCACCAGCAACCCTTTCTCCGCGATCTCCGCGGCCAATTTACGATTTTCCGCTGGGTACACCAGATCCACGCCACACCCCAGCACCGCCACCGTATTCCCCCCTACAGACAGAGCCGCCTTGTGCCCCGCCGTGTCGATTCCCCTTGCCATGCCACTTGCTATGGTTAGCCCCTTTTGCGCCAGATCCCGAGCCAGGCGGTCCGTGGCCGCCGTACCGTACGCCGTCGGTTTCCGGGTACCCACGATGCCGATCATGACCGTGTCCAGCAATTCGATGCGGCCACGGCAGAAGAGCACCGGTGGTGGGTCAAAGATGGTCCGCAGCCGGTGAGGATACCGCGGATCGAGCATGGGAATGAGGGTGACGTTCAACCCCACGATCCTCTGTTGCTGTGTCGCCGCGTCATCGAACATGCAGCCCGAAAGGATGCTCTGCGCAGTGGATGCCGGGATCCCCAAACCCTCCAGTTCGGACAGAGAAGCGCGGAAAATCGCCCGCGCCGATTCGAAATGCTGTACCAGTTGAGCCGACTTGCGTGCCCCCAGGCCCGGCGTTAGTTGCAAAGCGAGCCAGTACAGCTGCTCATCGTGGTCAATCGTTGGAGCCACCATATTAAATGATGTGCGCTGGGCCCTCCAGGATTCTCAACCCGATTGGTCCATTAGGGCGCTATGCTCCCAGCGCCGCCCTGCGCTAGCAGGTGGCGTTTTCGGACTGGCCCACTAGCCGAGCGCTTCCCCCAAGCCGGCTCCGTCCAGCACTCGATCCACCACGGCGTGCAACTGTTCGCGAGACATCCCCTCCATCCCCCGACTGGCCCATTCCGGTAACGGGCCGAAACGGTGCTCCAGAACGTGGACAGCAAATCGGAACGCCTCCAGTCGCCCGCCTTCCGCGATGCCCTTTTCTATCCCTTTCTCAATCCCTTTCTCGATCCCCTTCTCCATCCCTGCCTCGACACCTTCCTCGTATAACTCACGAAGAAACGGGTTCTCCAATGGATGTTCAAACAAAGGCATTCGTCTCACCTCCTGGCGCAGCACCCCGTGCAGCCGCCTCAAACCCGATAATACCATTAGCTTCGCCAGTGCCTCACCGCGCTCCGGGTGCGGCAAATCGGCAATCTCCCGCAACACCCTCCTCACCGCCTCCGCCGGACTGTCCACTCTGCACAGAATCGCAAGAATCCGATCCTCAATCGCGGGGCTATCCGCCAGGATCCCCCCATCGAAATCCCGTATATCCATCATCCTAAATGCAAACCGCAGCCCGCGTTCCTCCAGCACACCCGTCATTCCCAGCGGCTCCGGACCAACATAGAGCACCATTTGTGCCGGAGCCCGGTCATAGGCCCGCTCGATCAACAGCCGGTATTCCAGCATCCGCTTCCCCATCCGCC
>CALFYN010000713.1 GCA_937952345.1 uncultured Acidobacteriota bacterium | reverse complement strand
TAGTTGCTCGAATGCGTGCATGCCAACAGCCGCGGAGCCTCCACCACCGCCTCCTCCGGCTCCGCCTCCCAATGCCGGTAACAAGCCACCACCGCCCGCTGCCCCGTGATCCGAATCAGCTTCTGCCGCGCAAACCCCGCCACCCGGCAAAACGCCAGCAAACACTCCGCATTCGGACCGCACCAGTTGTCGAACTGCCCCAGCAACTCGTTCGTCTCGTAAAACTCCAGCACCGGCAGCGCCCCCGTCACCGCCTCCGTCGTCACAAACGATTCCACAATCGCCACATCGCGCGTCACCGAACACACCCGCTCCAACCCCAGCAGCGGATGCTTCAAGTGGTACAGCACCCCCATGAACAGCACCACATCGAACATCCCATTCCGCTCCGGCGACAGCTCGTACACGTCCTGCACCCGGTACTCCGCCCGCGACCCCAACAACTCCCGCGCCACACGGAAATTCTCCTGCTCCGTGCTGTCGATCGCCACCACCTCCGCGCCCCGCCGCTCCATCGCAAACGCGAAATACCCATCCCACGTCCCGATATCCAGCACCCGCTTTCCATCCAAACGCGAAGGCAGCGGAAACTCCCGCTCCCGAGCCTCCAGCGCCGCCAGCGGAATAATCCCCTCCAGCACCGATCCATCCGCCAGCGGAATGCTGTGATAGAACCCCTTCCGCAGAAAATCTTCCTTCAGTAAATCATTCCAGGCCTCGCATGCCGCATCCCTGGCGCGAATCGGTGGCATAACCACCCATTGTCGCTGAAATGCTGTAATAGTTGTGAACCTTCCGCATGCAAACCCCTTTGAATATCCTCATCCTCGCCGCGGGTCTGGGCACTCGCATGAAATCGCGAAAAGCCAAGGTGCTGCATCAGGCCGCCGGCAAAGCCCTCGTCGAACACGTCACCGATACCGCGCTCCGCCTCACCACCCCCGATCGCATCACCGTCGTCATCGGCCACCAGGCCGACCGCGTCCGCGATCTCCTCTCCCCGCGCGGCGTCCGCTTCGCCCTCCAGTCCGACCCCAAGGGCACCGGCCACGCCGTCCTCTGCTCGGAATCCACCGTCACCGAACGCACCGGCCGCGTCGTCATCCTCTACGGCGATGTCCCCCTCCTCTCCCTCGCCACGCTCGAAACACTCATCGCGCTCCAGTCTTCCTCCGCAGCCGCCGCCACCGCCATCACCACCCACCTCGACAATCCCACCGGCTACGGCCGTATCATCCGTAACCCCTCCGGCGAAGTCACCGCCGTCGTCGAAGAGAAAGCCGCCACACCCGAACAACGCGCCATCCGCGAAATCAACGCCGGCATCTATTGTTTCGATGCCGCCCTCCTCTGGAAACACCTCCACGACATCCAGACCAACAACCCGGCCCGCGAATACTACCTCACCGACATGGTCGAAATCCTCTCCCGCAACGGCCATCGCGTCCTCCCCCTCGTCGTCGAAGACCCCACCGAATTGCTCGGCATCAACACCAAGCTCGATCTCGCCGAAATCGACGGCATCCTCCGCACCCGCAAAGTCCGCCAGCTCATGCTAGACGGCGTCACCATCGAACGCCCCGAAACCGTCACCGTCGACGAACAGGTCGTCATCGGCCCCGACACCATCCTCGAACCCTTCACCCGCATCCTCGGCAACACCACCATCGGAGCGGAATGCCGCATCGGAGCCTACTCCATCATCGAATCCTCCACCCTCGAAGACGACGTGCACGTCAACCCCTTCTCCATCGTCGCCACCTCCCATGTCGAATCCGCCGCCCGCATCGGCCCCTACGCCCGCCTCCGCCTGGAAAACCACGTCGAATCCGGAGCCCACGTCGGCAACTTCGTCGAGCTCAAGAAAACCCGCCTCGGCAAAGGGACAAAGGCCCAGCACCTCGCCTACCTCGGCGACTCCACCATCGGCGAAAACGTCAACATCGGAGCCGGCACCATCACCTGCAACTACGACGGCAAAAAGAAACACCAAACCAAAATCGGCGACAACAGCTTCATCGGCAGCAACTCCACGCTCGTCGCCCCGGTCAGCATCGGCCCGTCCAGCTATGTCGCCGCCGGCTCCGTCATCACCCACCCCGTCCCCGCCGACGCCTTGGCACTGGGCCGTTCCCGTCAGATAATAAAGGAGGGTTGGGCAAAAAAACGACGCGAGGAGTGAACCGTGCAGTATCCCGTTGTCGACCACGCCTTGGCCACGCGCCTCGAACGCGCCGAAGGCCTTCTCTGCGCCCGCTTCATCGAAGCTCGCTGGCGCCTCCATCCCGCCTCCAACGCCAGTTGGATGGAAGCCGCCGGAGCCATCGCCTCCTTCGACGGCCCCGATTCTCCCATGACCCAAACCTTCGGCCTCGGCCTCACCTCCCCGCCGTTGCCCGAAGAGCTCGACCGCCTCGAAGAGTTCTTCCGCCACCGAGGCGCGCCCGTCCAGCATGAGATCTGCCCCCTCGCCGGCATCGCCGTCGTCTCCATGCTCCACTCCCGCGGCTACGCCCCCATCGAAATGAGCACCGTGCTCTACCGCACCCTGCCCGCCACCATCGAGCCAGCGTCCAATTCCATCCACGTCCGCATCGCCGGACCCGAGGACCGCGACACCTGGGCCAGCACCGCCGCCGAGGGCTGGCACGAATACCCTGAACTCGCCCACATGCTCGTCGACCTCATGCAAGTCGTCACCGCCCGCGAAGGCGAAGTCTCCTTCCTCGCCGAACATCACGGCACGCCCATCGCCACTGCCGCCCTCAGCATTCAAAACAACGTCGCCATTCTCGCCGGAGCCTGCACGCTCCCCAAACACCGCCGCCAGGGCGCCCAGCGCGCGCTCCTCGAAGCACGCCTCGCCTACGCCGATTCCGCCGGCTGCGACCTCGCCATGATGACCGCCGCCGAGCCCGGCAGCATCTCCCAGCGCAACGCCGAACGCCAGGGCTTCCGCATCGCCTACACCCGCACCAAGTGGAAGCTCTCCGCATGAAGTTCGCCGTCCTCGTCCTTGCCATCGCTGCACTCGCCGTCTACGCCTATACCAAGCACCGCCGCCGCCAACCCATCCCCGTGGATCTCGCCGGCATCGCCGAAGTCCAACTCCGTCCTGATCTCCGCCTCGACCCGCGCGACACCACCCAATCCGGCGACGAGTCCACCTTCCACTTCCGCCGCATCAACGACACGCACCTCAACGGACAAACCTCCTACGCCGAACTCCTCACCCTCTCCCTGCTCGCCCAAGATCTGCCCGCCCAACCATCCTTCACCACGGAAGAAACCATCTACGAACAACACCCCGTCAAAGAGCCCGCATGGCGCATCCGCCTCACCGATCCCAACGCCGGCATCGCCCTCGATTGGCAAGGCTACAAGAAGCACTACACCGCCGAGCAAGCCAAAGCCTACGTCCAACAAATCGCCGCCTCAATCCACTGGAAACAGGATCGCGCCGCGCACTTCCAATCCCACCGCGACTGGTCCACCGCCAACTGGCCCACCGTCTATCGCCACAA
>CALFYN010000712.1 GCA_937952345.1 uncultured Acidobacteriota bacterium | reverse complement strand
TAGCCGAACGTCTTCCACACAAAGTCGATGTCGTTGTCGATGGTTTTGGGCACGCCCATCACGGCAAGCGGATAGCCGCGGCGCTGCGCTTCTTCGTGCAGACGATGCGCCCCGCGCTGCGTGCCGTCGCCGCCGATGCAGAACAAGACATTGATGCCGCGCGATTCGAGGAAATCGAGCGCGACGGCGGGATCGACGGGGCCGCGCGAAGTGCCCAGCACGGTGCCGCCCTTGTTCTGGATGCCGTGCACGAAATCCTTGGTGAACAACAAGGGCTCGTGGCCATTGGCGGGATCGAGGCCCGCGTAGCCGTAACGGATGCCCAGCACTTCAGGCACGCCGTAGTGATAATGCAGTTCGAGGAAGATGGAGCGCATCACGTTGTTGAGGCCGGGACTGAGGCCTCCGCAGGTGACCATAGCCGCGCGCGTGCGCACCGGATCAAAGAAGATCTTCTCGCGTGGTCCGGCCTTTTCAAAGGTAACCGGCGGACCGCCTTCCACTCCGGGGAGCGTAATGGTATCGGCGACCCGCCGGCCGATTGGAGAAGGAATCGTACATTCGCCCAGTGTGTCCACTGTGGCTACCAACGGTTCGGATGTGTGCAAAGACAAGAGCTGAAGTCCCCTCGTGCGCGGAAGCGTCAGGCAGCTATCAGGAGGCGAAAGTCCACCTGCGCGGAATCATCGTTTCGCTCCTGTTCTAGCATTTCCTGGCAGTGCACACAATAGCGGGCCCAGGGGACGGCTTCGAGGCGGCGCGGCTTGATCGGCTCCTCACAGCGCAAACAGATGCCGTAGCTGCCGTCGCGGATGCGCGCCAGCGCCTCCTGCACCTGGCGGGCAATCCGCGAATCGCGGTCGAGCGCCAGCACTCCGATCTCGCGATTGGCCGCCATCACCATGCCTTCACAGGGTTCGGCGGCCGGCTCGATGGCAATGTGGCTGCGGTCGCGCAAGACTTCCGACAACTCCCGCGCCTTGCTGCGCAGCGCCTGTTCAAAAACGTGAATTCTGGTATGTTCCATGGTTTGACCTTTCTTTCATCGGAAGTTGCCGCTCCAGAGCGCGTTGCACTTTATCGACGGCAAGCGCGGTCGCCGATTCCACATCGTCCTGCAGGTCGCGAACAACAAGCGGACGGTGCGAAGCAGTTTCCACGCGGATCTCGCAAAGGTGGTCGAGACCTCCGCGCGGGCCCGCTTCGCCTTTCAGCCGGACGGACAGAACCTTAATGGTGCCGCCGAATCTGCCGAGCGCGAAATCGACGCGGCGCCGGATGCGTCTTCGCAGTTCCGGCGTCACCGCGATGCCAGTGCCGCTGATCTGGAGCTTCATATCTCTGCCGTTCTCCTCTACAATCCCAATATGCCCGGATTTCATTCCATAGACAAATAGATAGTTCGGTCACTTTTCATCGGTTTAAGCGATGTATGCTGGAAGTATGGAATGGATCAATTACCACCACCTGCTGTACTTCTGGACGGTGGCCCGGGAGGGCAGCATTGCGCGGGCGTGCGAGAAGCTGCGGCTGGCGCAGCCGACCATCAGCGGGCAGTTGCGCATGCTGGAGGAGTCGTTGGGCGAGAAGCTGTTCGTCAAATCGGGGCGCGGCCTGACGATGACGGAGGTAGGCCAGGTAGTGTTTCGTTACGCCGATGAGATCTTCGGGTTGGGCCGCGAACTGCAGGATGTGCTGAAAGGGCGTCCCCGCGGGCGTCCGTTGCGGCTGCTGGTGGGGATCTCCGACCTGGTGCCGAAACTCGTGGCTTACCGCGTCCTGGCGCCGGTGCTGGCGATGAGCGAGCAAGTGCAGATGGTGTGCGATGAGAACACTCCAGACCGATTGCTGGCGGATCTGGCCGAGCATCGCCTGGATGTGGTTCTGCTGGACAGCCCCATCACGGCGAGTGTGAAGGTGAAGGCGTATAATCACCTGCTGGGTTCGTGCGGGGTGTCGGTGCTGGGCGCGGCATCGCTGGCGGCGCGCTACCGGCACGATTTTCCGAAGAGCCTGGATGGTGCGCCGTTCCTGCTGCCATTGGAGGGCTCCAACCTGCGGCGATCCATTGAACACTGGTTCGAGGAGGAGCGGATCCGGCCGAAGGTGGTGGGCGAGTTTCAGGACAGCGCGCTGATGAAGACGTTCGGACAGGCGGGCGCGGGGTTGTTCTTCGCGCCACTGGCCATCGAAAAAGAGGTTCGGGATTTGTATAAGGTGAGCCGCGTAGGCCGGTCTTCGGGCGTCACGGAGCGATTTTACGCCATTTCCATTGAGCGGAAGCTGAAGCATCCTGCGGTGGTGACCATTTGCGACGCGGCGCGCGATAAGCTGTTCGGCCCCAATGCGGAGGCGTGAGAGCCTCTCGTCTTTCCGAACCCTGTTCCCGCCGTGTTGTTTAGAATAATGCCATGATGCGAATGCGCGTTTGGATCGGCGCGGCGGTGGTATTGAGCGCGGCGTGGCTATTCACGGGAAGGCTCCGCTCGCAGTATGGATCGATGCCGTCCCCGCTGGGAGGGAAAGTGGAATTCCGGCCCGGCGGGTATTTTCCGAACGGTTTTCCGCTGCATGGATCGGTGCGCCTGTTGTCGCCGCCGGTGGTGGAAATGGGCGCGCGGCATCAGCATCAGGTGGAGGTGCGCATCGGCGATGTCGCCATCGAGCCCGGAATGAGCATCGAAATCTGGAAGCATTTCACCAGCGACATGGAGGAGTTTCAGACAAAGGATCCGAACGGCCCGGCCTGGTTCCAGGCCACCCTGCCGGCGGGGGCAAAGGGCAAGTCCTATGAAGTCACCAACTGGGTGCAGCGCAATACTCCGGCAGTATTCCCCTACCGCAAGGCGGCTGGCGTGGCGATCACCGAGGGCCGGCTGAAACAGGGCGATATCGTGCGCTTCGATCTGGGCGGGGCGCAGGGCGTGCGCATGCAGTTTTACGAGGAGAATCTGTTCAATTTCCGTTTCGTGATCCTGAAGGGAACCGAGGTGGCGGGCTACATCGGCGATGCGGCGCTGAAGGTCACCGGGGGTCCGCTGCGCAAGTTGCGTGTGCAGGCGCCGAGCATGGTGAAAGCCGGCGAAACATTTTCGGTGGAAGTTGTTCCGATGGATGAATGGGTGTCGCAGGCGAAGAACGGCAAAGGCCTGCAACTGCGCCTGAAGGGCGCGGGAGTCACGGGGGGCACATTCCGTTACGAAGACGCGCTGGAACACTACATCGCCCGCGATGTGAAGGCGTCGAATGCAGGAGTACTGCGCGTGGAAGCAGCCACGGCGGATGGGCGCTTCACGGCGATGTCGAACCCGATCTGGGTGGAGGCGGACCCGCTGCGCCGCATCTACTACGGCGAACTGCATCAGCACACCTACCTGCACGACGGGCGCGGCGTGTTCGAGGAACTGTACCTGTATGGACGGCGCGTCGGGCTGCTCGATTTCGGCTCGGTGACGCCGCATCACAATTTCCTCACCGGGCCCAATGGACCGTCGTACTATCTCGGCAACCGGAAGTTTCCGGTGGATGAATGGCCGAAGCTGCAATCGACCACGAAGGCCGTCAACGGCTGGCAGGATTTCGTTTCGCTGCTGGGCTATGAGTACAGCGTCGGCACTCCGGCGGGCGGGCATCACAACATTTTCTACAACTCCGACAAGGCGCGGACGACGATGGAACTGGATCCCAAGGACCACAACGCGCCGATCGCGAGAATGCTGCAAACGGTGAAACTGGCGCGCGTGCCGACGCTGGTGATCCCGCATATCGGCGGCTCGCCGCCGGATTGGTCGCATGCCACCGATCCGCGGATTGAGCGGCTGTTTGAAATCGCCAGCGTGCACGGAGTATTCGAGGAATCGTGGCAGAAGCATCTGGAGAACGGCGTCCGGCTGGGGGCCATCGCGGCGGGCGATACGCACACCACGTCAATGGGCATCGCCTATCCGGGGCTCATCTACGTCAATCAGAACGGGCTTGCGGGGGTGTTCGCCTCGGGCAAGACGCGAGCGCAGATCTGGGAAGGGCTGTTCGAGCGGCGCACGTTCGCCACCACAGGCAACCAGCGCATGCTGGTGGATTTCGCCGTCAATGGCGAACAGATGGGCGGCGAACTCTCTTCGGGCCTGCACAGGGATGCGCGCATCGAAGCGCGAGCGTCCGGCACGGCGCCACTGCTGCGCATCGATCTGATCAAGAACAACCGGGTGATCGAATCGCAATGGCCCGCGCGCAGCAAGGGCAATCTGGTGCGCGTGGTGTGGGGCGACAACATCTACCAGCGGCGGGCAGCCACGGGCTACCGGGCGGGCGAACTCACCACCGCGCAAGGCAGCCTGCGTTTGCATTCGAATGTGAACATCGACCAGGGCTTCGAAATGGTGGAACCTTCGGCAAGCCGCGTCAGTTGGCGCACGGCGGCCGTTTCCAATGACCGCGACGGATTCCTGCTCGATATCTCCCAAATCCCGGGCGGCACATTACGTTTCAAACAATTCGATCCGGAAACGTTTGGGGAGATCAATGTCGAGATCCCGGTGGACCGGCTGCGCGCCGAGGGGCAGTTCCGCCATCGCGTCCCGGCCCGCATCCAGAATCCGTATATGAAGGCGATGGGCGTCGAGCCCGCATTCTTCCTGGATATTGACGTGGTGGACGACAAGGCCCCCATGGACGCCCGCTTCCAGTTTGTCGACCGCACGGCGCCGAAGCCCGGCGATTTCTACTACCTGCGCGTGGAACAACTCGATACGAACAAAGCATGGTCCAGTCCGGTGTGGGT
>CALFYN010000711.1 GCA_937952345.1 uncultured Acidobacteriota bacterium | reverse complement strand
TCAGTTGACTCCCCGCCCCCACTGCAATAAAATCAATCCCCACCTGCTCGATTACGACAGAAAGGTCGATTTATGCGAATCCTCCAACTGGGCTTCACCATTCTTCTCGCCGCTTCCGCCTCCTGGGCGCAAACAGGACAAGGCACCATCACCGGCACCGTCCTCGACTCCACCGGCGCCACCATCCCCAACGCCAGCGTGCGCGTCACCAATACCGCCACCGAAGTCTCCACCACCACCGCCTCTAACGAGGAAGGCATCTATCGCACCCCCTACCTCAACCCCGGCACCTATCGCATCACCTTCGAAAGCGGCGGATTCAAGCGCCTCGTCCGCTCCAATATCCTCGTCCGCTCCTCGGAAACTCTCCGCGTCGACGCCACCCTCGAAGTCGGCAACGTCGTCGAGGCCGTCGAAGTCTCCGCCGCCGCCTCCCTCCTCGAAACCGAAACCTCCGCCACCGGACACCTCGTCACCGGCGATCAGCTCATCAAACTCCCCAACCCCCAGATGAAAATCGAGAGCATGCTCTGGCTCGTCCCCGGCGTTACCTCCCAGGCCGGCTTTGGACACGCCGCCGGAGGCCGCTCCCGCTCCTTCGTCATGGCCAACGACGGCGTCTCCGCCACCACCCCCGGCAACGGCACCCTCGGCACCGGACGCAACGTCAACCCCGCCGAACACAACATCCAGGAAGTCAAAGTCCTCACCACCACCCTCCCCGCCGAATACGGACACTCCGGCGGCGGCATGATGAACATCACCTTCAAAAGCGGCACCAACCAGCTCCACTTCGTCGCCGAAGAGCGCTACATGGCCCGCCAGATGATCCACCGCAACTGGCAGGATGCCAACAAGCCCACCAACAACTTCGGCTTCCACCTCATGTCCGGCATGGTCAGCGGACCCATCTATCTCCCCAAAATCTACAACGGCCGCAACAAAACGTTTTTCATGATGGGCTTCCAGCGCCACCACGAAAAAGCCTCCGAAAACAACGACGTCACCGTCCCCAGCCCCGCCATGCTCAATGGCGATTTCAGCTTCAACGGCATCGGTGACCCCATCTTCGATCCCGCCTCCCTCACCCGCGACGCCGCCGGCAATTACGCCCGCACTCAGTTCCCCGGCAACCAGATCCCCCGCAGCCGCTTCGATCCCGTCTTCAACAAATTCCTGTCCCTCAACCCCTACGCCCCCGAAAGCAACCGCAACAATCAGGCCTTCATCAATCGCCAGGGACCGCAGAACAATCGCAGCGCCGACACCGTCTACCGCTCCTATCGCACCAACATGGACTGGAAGATCGATCACGCCTTCTCCGATCGCCACCACTTCTTCGGCCGCCTCTCCAACTTCCGCAATCGCTCCTTCAACGGCCGCTGGCAGGTCGCCGTCCAGAACCCCATCTTCGATTTCAATCACACCCCCATCCCCCTCGACCTCTCCCAACTCGTCTTCTCCGACACGTTCCTCATCAGCCCCTCCGTCGTCAACGAAATCCGCTTCGGAGGCACCCGCCGCGCTTTCACCCGCGTCCCCGAAAGCCTCGGCCAGAACTGGGCCGGCCAGCTCGGCATTCCCAACGTCGGCCCCGAAACCATGCCCAGCTTCGTCAACTCCGGCGGCGGAAACATCATCTTCAATTTCCCCGGCGGAGCAGCCACCGACGTCAACGAAGGCATCAGCTTCCAGGAAAACCTCACCATGGTCCGCGGACGCCACACCTTCAAAACCGGATACGAAGTCATCCGCACCCGCATCAACTCCCACATCGCCGCCACTCCCTCCGGCATCTATCGCATGGGCGGCACCGAATTCCCCTTCCGCCCCAACACCGGCAATCCCTTCGCCTCCTTCATGCTCGGTGGCGTCGTCCGCGCCGATTACACCCGCGATCAGGCCACCTGGCTCCCTCGCTGGTGGAGCCACGCCTTCTACTTCCAGGACGACTGGAAAGCCACTTCCAAACTCACCTTCAACCTCGGCCTGCGCTGGCAATATGAATCGCCCTTCAGCACCAAATACGGCCAGCAGAGCCAGTTCAGCCCCACCGCCACGGATCCCCTCACCGGACGCCAGGGCGCTCTCCTTCACCCCAAGGGCCTCCTCTCCAAACGCGACTTCAACAACTTCCAGCCCCGCGTCGGCATGGCCTACAATTTCAGCGATAAATGGGTCTTCCGCGGCGGCTTCGCCATCAACACCCTCGATCTCTGGTCCAACTCCCTCCAGGAAAACTTCGAGGAATACATCGCCTCCGCCATCGTCCAGCCCGCACCCGGCAATCCCGATGTCGCCTTCTACCTCCGCAACGGCCCGCCCTCCATTCAGTTCAACACCGCCGCCGACGGCTCCGTCCCCTTCGTCGGCACCAACTATAGCGGCCGTACCGCCTCCTACTACGACCCCAACATGCGCATGCCCTACATCGCAAACTGGAACGCCAGCTTGCAGTGGGAAGTCGCCCACAACTACTTGATCGAACTCTCCTACCAGGGCTCGGCCGGCGTCGGCCTCCTCAATCGCTGGGACATCAACGCCATCCCGCTCGATGTCTCCTCTGACCCGGCCCAACTCGAAACCATCCGCCGCGCCGCCCAAAACTTCAAACCCTATCCCCACTTCGGCGGCATTCTCCACTACTCCAACTACGGCCACTCCAGCTTCCACTCCGGCACCGCCAAGTTCGAGAAACGCTTCAGCCAGGGCCTCAGCCTCGTCTCCTTCTACACCTTCGCCAAGTCCATCGACCAGGATTCCGACGATGGCGCGGCAGGCGGCATCACCTGGTATAACCGCAGCCTCGAAAAGGCCCGCTCCGATTACGACGTCACCCACCGCTGGATCACCTACGCCACCTACGACCTCCCCTTCGGTCGCGGGAAGCGCTTCATGCGCGACGCCCACTGGCTCGTCAACGGAGCCCTCGGCAACTGGTCTCTCAACGGCATTCAGACCATCGAAACCGGAGTCCCCTTCGGCTTCACCTTCGCCGGCAGCCCCAACGTCTATCTCCCAGGCGCAACCCGCGCCAACATGGCCCCCGGCAAGACCTACAAGGACATCGAACTCCCCTGGGATCCGCACGGCCCCTGCCGCCATCAGATCGCCTGCGCCCTCCCCTGGGCCAACATCAACGCCTTCGCCTATCCGGCGTCCTTCACCCCCGGCAACTCCGGCCGCAACATCCAGACTTCCCCCGGAATGTTCTGGCACCAGGTCAGCATCTCCAAATCGTTCCCCTTCCGCGAACGCCTCCGCGGTCATCTCCGCTTCGATGTCAACAACCCGTTCAAGGAATACTTCTTCAACCGCCCCGGCAACTCCGTCGATTTCCGCAACCCCCAAAACTTCGGAAAAATCAACGGAAACCAGGGCAGTTTCTCGGGTCTCGGAGGCCGCCTCTACATGATGGCCATCTTTAAACTCGAGTTCTAATCAGCACCACCATAGGGAAGGGTCCATGAAGAGCCTCATCGCATTCTTGTTTGTCGCCGCGCCCATCTGGGCGCAGGTTGCCACGCTCACCGGTCGCGTCACCGATCCCACGGGAGCCATCATTCCCGGCGCACGGATCACCGCGCGCTCCGTCGACACCGGCATCGAGGCCGCCACAGCGACGAACAACGAAGGCTACTTCACCCTTCCCTCGCTCCAACCCGGGCGCTTCGAAGTCACCTTCACCAAGGAAGGCTTCGTCCCCCTCCGCCAAACCGGCCTCGCACTCACCGTCCAACAGGTCGCCCGCCTCGACGTCACTCTTCAGGTCGGCGCCGTAGCCGAAACCATCGAGGTCCAGGCCCAGGCCACCTTGCTCGATAGCGAAAGCTCCACCGTCGGCCAGGTCATCGGCAACCGCCAGGTCACCGAACTCCCCTTGCTCGGCCGCAACACCTACGCCCTCGCCATGCTCGTCCCCGGCGTCCGCCCCTCCTTCGGCGTCAACAACGTGGTCATCGATCAGATCTCCACCGTCAGCTACGCCATCAACGGCCAGCGTGCCAGCGCCAACGAATTCCTCCTCGATGGAGCCCCCAACTCCACATCCACCCAGAACCAGCCCGTCATCAACGCCAACCCCGACATGGTGCAGGAATTCAAGGTCGAAACCAACGCCTTCAGCGCCGAATACGGCCGCGCCGCCGGCGGCGTCTTCAACGTCGTCACCAAAAGCGGCACCAACGACCTCCACTTCACCGCCTATGAGTTCTTCCGCCACGAAAAGCTCAGCGCCAACGATTTCTTCGCCAACCGCAGCGGCGTCCAAAAAGCTCCCTTCCGCTTCAATCAATTCGGCGGCACCCTCGGCGGACCCGTCTACATCCCCAAACTCTACGACGGCCGCAACCGCACCTTCTTCTTCTTCAACACCGAATTCGTCCGCTTCAACCAGGGCATTACCTTCACCGCCGCTGTCCCGGAAGCCGCC
>CALFYN010000710.1 GCA_937952345.1 uncultured Acidobacteriota bacterium | reverse complement strand
AGTCCGCCAGGCGAACGAAAGAAATTCGCCCATCGTCAGCGGACGCCCCGCCGTCAGATTCTCCGCCGCCCCCCTCTGCGGCTCATGCAGCATCTTCGAAAGGAAAATCCCCAACAGCACACCCAACCCGCCGAACACGATGAAACTCAGCCGCCACCCGTAATACTGCCCGATTAAACCCGCGAAAAACCCGCCCCCGATCGTCCCCACATACACGCTGGTCTGATGAAAACCCATCGCCCGGCTGCGTGTCTCTTTCCCGTGGTAATCGCTGATCAACGACATCGATGCCGGGAAATAGAACGTCTCCCCCAACCCTTCGGCCGCGCGGAAAAACACCAGGTGCCGGAAATTCTTCGACAGCGCCGTCGCCATGCAGATGATGCTCCACGCATGCAGCCCCCCCAGAATCGCCGCCTTGCGCCGGATGCGGTCCACATACGATCCCGCGAAGATCGCCCCTAGCCCGTACACAATCGCGAACGACGACCCCAACATCCCCAACTCCGTGTTGCTCAGAGACATCTCCTTCTGCAACAACGGAAACACCGAAAAAATTGCCTGCCGGTCAGCGTAATTAAAAAACGAGATGGCCCACAACATCGCCACCACATGCCATTTATAGTTCGGACTCAGTTTCTGCGTCATGAATTAAAGAGGAATATTTCCGTGCTTCTTTCTCGGGCTGCTGTCCACCTTGTTCTCCAACATGCGCAGCGCCTGTATCACTCGTGGCCGCGTCTCCCGCGGCTCAATCACATCATCGATAAACCCATGCTCGGCCGCGATAAACGGATTCGCGAACCTCTCCTTATACTCCGCAATCTTCTCCGCCAGCAACGCCTGCCGGTCTGAAGCCCCGTTCAGCTCCCTCCGGTAAATAATGTTCGCCGCCCCTTCAGCGCCCATCACCGCGATCTCCGCTGTCGGATACGCCAGGTTGATATCGCACCGCAGATGCTTCGACCCCATCACGCAATACGCCCCGCCATACGCCTTGCGCGTAATCACCGTGATCTTCGGCACCGTCGCCTCGGCATACGCATACAGCAACTTCGCCCCGTGCCGGATAATCCCGCCAAACTCCTGCCCCGTCCCCGGCAGAAATCCCGGCACATCTTCAAACGTCAAAATCGGAATGCTGAACGCATCGCAGAAGCGCACAAACCGCGCTCCTTTCGTCGACGAGTCAATATCCAAACATCCCGCCAGATGCGCCGGCTGATTCGCCACAATCCCCACTGACCGCCCATCCATCCGCGCAAAGCCCACCACAATATTCTTCGCGTAATGCTCGTGCACTTCCAGAAAATCCCCATCATCCACCACGCGGTGAATGATGTCCTTGATATCGTAGGGAACGTTCGATTCCTCCGGCACCAGCCCATCGAGCGCCGCATCCATCCGGTCCACCGGATCCGTGCACTCCTCGCGCGGCGGCAGGTCCCGATTATTCTGCGGCAAAAAGCTCATCAACTTCCGGATCATCTGCAAACAATGCCGGTCATCGTCCGCCAGAAACTGCGCCACCCCGCTTACTGAGTTGTGCGTCATCGCCCCGCCCAGCCGCTCCTTCGTCACATCCTCATGCGTCACCGTCTTGATCACATCCGGCCCGGTCACGAACATGTAGCTCGTCTGATCCACCATGAACACGAAATCCGTGATCGCCGGCGAATACACCGCGCCTCCCGCGCACGGCCCCAAGATCGCCGAAATCTGCGGCACCACTCCACTCGCCAGCGTATTGCGCAAGAAAATATCCGCATACCCGCCCAGTGACAGCACGCCTTCCTGAATCCGCGCCCCGCCCGAATCATTCAACCCGATCACCGGAGCCCCATTCTGCAACGCCAGATCCATCACCTTGCAGATCTTCTTCGCGTTCGTCTCCGACAACGACCCGCCGAACACCGTGAAATCCTGCGCAAACACATACGTCAGTCGCCCGTGAATATACCCATAGCCTGTCACGAATCCATCGCCGTCAATCACCTGGTCTTCCATGCCGAAATCCCGGCACCGGTGCCGCACCAGCTTGTCCAATTCCTCAAACGTCCCCTCATCCAACAACATCTCAATCCGTTCCCGCGCCGACAGCTTTCCTTCCGCATGCTGCCGCTTGCGCCGCTCCTCGCCACCACCCGCTTCCGCGTTGGCGTGCCGGCGTCGCACCTCCTCCAGTCGA
Organism: uncultured Acidobacteriota bacterium; assembly: GCA_937952345.1. Taxonomy (GTDB): domain Bacteria; phylum Acidobacteriota; class Terriglobia; order Bryobacterales; family Bryobacteraceae; genus CADEFT01. Next base: position 5,663 of record CALFYN010000710.1, on the reverse strand, counting down.
TTCATGGCCATAAGAGACAAAGGTACCAAAGGGTAACATGAAGAATTGGGATTTCATGATCCACGCAATCATCGGCACCGCTGGACACATCGATCACGGAAAGACCGCTCTCGTCCGAGCCCTCACCGGCATTGACACCGATCGCCTCGAGGAAGAGAAGCGCCGCGGCATCTCCATCGATCTCGGCTTCGCCCACCTGCAACTCACCCCCGAGCTTTCCTGCGGCTTCGTCGATGTCCCCGGCCACGAGCGTTTCGTCAAAAATATGCTCGCCGGCGTCGGCGGCATCGATATCGTCCTTCTGGTCGTCGCCGCCGACGAATCCATCAAGCCTCAAACCCGCGAGCACTTCGACATCTGCCGCCTCCTCGGCATCCCCCGTGGCATCGTCGTCATCACCAAGTCCGACCTCGTCGATCCCGAATTGATCGACCTCGTCAAACTCGAAGTCGAAGAATTCACCGCCGGATCCTTCCTCGAAAACGCCCCCAAGATCGCCGTCAGCGCGATAACCGGAGCAGGACTCCCCGAACTCAAAGCCGAAATCGCCCGCCTCGCCAAAACAATCCCCGCCAAAAATGTTTCTCACCATTTCCGCCTCCCCGTCGATCGCGCCTTCTCCATGAAAGGCTTTGGAGCCGTCGTCACAGGCACCCTCGTCTCCGGCGCACTCCGCCTCGAACAGGAGGTCGAAATCCAGCCCACCGGCCACCAGGTCCGCGTGCGCGGCATCCAGGTGCACGGAAAACCCGTCACCAAAGCCTTCGCCGGACAACGCACCGCCGTCAATCTCGGCGGCATCGACCACAGCGAACTCCGCCGCGGTATGGTGCTCACCGACCCTCACCGTTTCGCCGCAACCAAAATCATCGACTGCGCCATTGACCTGCTGCCCTCCGCCAAGCCCCTGCGCCACCGCGCTCCCGTGCACTTCCACTCCGGCACCGCCGAACTCGAAGCCGAAGTCCGCGTCCCCAACGGCGCACGGATCGAACCCGGCGCCAAAGGCTACGCCCGCCTCGCCCTCCGCGAGCCTACCCTCCTCCTTCCCGGCGACCGGTTCATCCTCCGCATGTTCTCCCCTGTCGTCACCATCGCCGGTGGCGTCGTCCTCGACATCGCCCCGCCTCGCAAACTCAGCACTGCCGCCGAACGCCTCGCCTCCCTCGAATCCGCATCCACACCCGAACGCATCCGGATCCTCGTGCGCGAAGCCCCACTCGGCATCAGCCTCGCCGCCTTGATCGCCCGCACCGGACTCACCGCGAAAGAACTGCAATCCGCCATCGCCGCCGCGAAACTGCATTGGATGGAAGACCACCAATGGGTGCTCGATCCGCAATCGCTCGCCGCCCTGCAAACCCGCTTGAAGAAAACGCTGTCCACCTTCCATTCGCAAAACCCTCTCCAACCGGGGCTCTCGAAAGAAGTTCTCCGTAGCCGCGATCTCGCCGGGTCTCCGCCATTCCTTCTCGATGCGCTCCTGCGTATCACGCCCGGCATCACCGCCGATGGCGAAGTCCTTCGTCTTTCCTCACACAAACTCGCGCTGAAGGGCGACGAAGAGCAGGCCCTCAAAAAGATCGAGGACGCCTTTGCCACCGCCGGACTCGCTGTCCCCTCCGCCCAGGAAGTCCTCAAATCCTGCGGCGTCGATGCCGTCCGCGCACGCTCGCTCCTCCAGATCCTCTTCCGCGACAAGCGCCTCGTCAAAGTCGCCGAAGATCTCCTCTTCCATCCCACCGCCCTCGACACGCTCCGCCAGTTGCTCGCCGCCCGCAAAGGCACCCGCTTCAGCGTGCCCGAATTCAAGGACTGGACCGGCGTCTCCCGCAAATACGCTATCCCGCTCCTCGAATACCTCGACCGCGAACGCATCACCCGCCGGGAAGGCGATTCGCGAATGATATTGTGAAAAGATCGCCTATGAAACGTAGAAGCTTCTTCCAGGGTGCGGCCGTGTTGCCCGCCCTTCCCGCAGCCGCGCAATACGGAGGCGCAACCTCCTCATCCGATCTGCCGAAGCTCACCGAAACCGCGCCGGACGCGGTCGGCGACGGTGTCCGCACCTTCTTCACCCCCGAACAACTCGCCACCCTCCGCCGCCTCGCGGAGCTGCTCGTCCCCGCCTATCAGGAGCGCCCCAGCGCGGTAGACGCCGGCGCCGTCGAATTTCTCGATTTCCTCCTCAAAGCCTCGCCCTCCGCGCGTCAAACCCTCTACCGCAGCGGCCTCGACCGCCTCCAATCCGAATCGCAGCGCGCACACAAGAAACCCTTCTCACAACTCGATGCATCCGCCGCCGGCGCAATCCTCTCCCCTCTGCAAAAGCCCTGGACCAACGGCCCGTCCCCCGATCCCTTCGCCCGCTTCCTCCGCGAAGCGCAAGACGATCTCCTCCAGGCCACCCTCAATTCCCGCGAATACGCGCAAGCCATGTCCCGCCGCAGCCGCTCCGCCTCCGGCGTCAACGCCTACTGGCTCCCCCTCGACTAAAGGAACACGCGCATGAAAGAAATCTACGACGTCCTCATCATCGGTTCCGGAGCGGCAGGCGGCATGGCCGGATGGGCCCTCGCCCGAGGCGGTGCCAGGTGCCTTATGCTCGATGCCGGCCCCCTCGTCGATTACGACAAGCAGCGCGTCATGAGGGCGGTCTACGATCTGCCCTACCGCGGCTTCGGCCAACCTGGCCGCTTCCCCCACGTCGTCCAAGCCTCCGAGTTCGACGCCAATCTCTGGGCCGACGAAAAGCAAAACCCCTACGCCTACAACCCCGGTGAACAATACAACTGGGTTCGCATCCGCGCCATCGGCGGCAAAACGCTCCGCTGGGGCCGTCAATCCTGGCGTCTCAGCGACTACGAATTCAAGTGCAAGGACCATGACGGCCACGGCGAAAACTGGCCCATCTCTTACTCCGACCTTGCCCCCTTCTACGACCGCATTGAGCCGATGTTCAAAGTCTCCGGACGCAAGGAAGGGCTTGCCCAACTCCCCGACGGCATCTATCTAAACGACGATTCCCGCGAGTCCACCTGCGTCCAGCGCTTCTCCGCAGCCTGCAAGAAGCAAGGCATCACGGCCACCAAAATGCGCCGCGCCACCGGCACTCTCGCCGCCTCCTCCAATGTCCTGCTCCCCGAAGCCCTCGAAAGCGGCAACCTCACTCTCACCCCCAACGCCGTCGTCCGCGAGATCACCGTCGATCCCAAAACCGGCCTCGCCAACGGAGCCATCTTCCTCGATCGCCGCTCCAAACGCGTCTATCACGCCAAAGCCAAAATCGTCATCGTCGGCGCGTCCACGCTCGAATCCACGCGCCTCATGCTCAATTCCAAATCGCGCCAGTTCCCCAACGGCATCGCCAACTCCAGCGGCGCACTCGGCCACTATTTGTTCGATCAGTTCTACGTCAAAGGCAGCGTCGTCGCCACCGTCCCCGAAGCCCGCGGCGGCAAAGGCGGCCGTGGACTCATGGGCGGCGGAGGCTACGTCGTCCGCTTCCGCAACCTCAAAGACAAACAGAAAAACTTCATCCGAGGCTACGCCTTCGACTTCGGCAGCGGCTTCTCCCCCGCCGCTCGCTACTTCCCCCTCTATGGCGAAGCGCTCCTCAAGGAAATGAGCGAGTCCGCCGGCACCGGCTTCAACATCACCACCATGGGCGAAGCCCTCCCGCTCCACGAAAACCACGTCCGCATTCACCCCACCATGAAAGACGAGTGGGGCATTCCCGTACTCCACATCTCGCAGAAATACACCGCCAACGAACACGCCATGGCCAAAGACGCCATGGAAGTCGGCGCCCAACTCTGCGAAGACGCCGGCTTCAAAGTCATCGCCCAACACCCGCAAATGGTACCCCCCGGCGAAAGCATTCACGAACTCGGCACCTGCCGCATGGGCTCGAATCCCAAGACCAGCGTCCTCAACGGCTGGAACCAGTGCCACGACATGAAGAACCTCTTCGTGGTCGATGGCAGCAGCTTCACTTGCGGCGGCGTCCAGAATCCCACGCTCACCATCCTCGCCCTTTCCCTCCGCGCCAGCGAATACATCCTCGATCAGCGCAAGAAAGGCAACCTGTGAAGGCTCTGCTTCTAGCGTGGCTGATGTTCCAGGGCAAGCCCATCCCGCAGCCCATTCCCTACAGCCACAAAGTGCACCTCGGGCTCGGGCTCCAATGCAAGAACTGCCACACCAACCCCGACCCCGGTGAACTCATGGGCATCCCCGCCGCCACCGTTTGCATGGGCTGCCATCAATCTATCAAGACCGATTCCCCCCACATCCAGAAACTTGCCGGTTTCGCCCAGCAAAAGCGCAACGTACCCTGGAATCGCGTCTATCAGATCCCCAGCTACGTCTACTTCTCCCACAAAGTACACACCGACGCGGGCAATACATGCGAAGATTGCCACGGCCCCGTGAAAGAGCGCGAAGCGCTGTGGAAAGAGAAAGACATCTCCATGGGAGCCTGCATGAGTTGTCACATGGCGAAAAACGCCCTCAATGACTGCAACACCTGCCATGAAGAGAAATAACCCCTCCCGCCGGAGCCTCCTCATGGCCGCCACCACACCATTGCTCGCGCAAACAAAACCCCGCGCCGGTTGCCAGACCAACGCCTGGCGCATCGATCCCAATAACCTCGACTCCCTCACCGCCGTCCTGGCCCGCATCCAGCACCACGGCTACCAGGGCTATGAAACCGGATTCCGCAATCTCCAACCCCACTTCGACAACGTCGCCGCCACCCGCCGCACCCTCGAAAAGCACAACCTCGAATTCCTCGGCTGCCACATCTTCCTTCTCGAATACGACAAAGACACCGCCATCGCCCCAGCCGACCTCATCGAGCAAGTCATCCGAGGCGCATCCGCCCTCGGCGCCAAGCGCCTCATCCTCAGCGGAGCCTCCGTTCGCACCACAGCCTCCCTTAACCGCAAAGCAGCGGCGCTCAATGCAACAGGCAAACTCGCCAAACAGTACGGCCTCCAACTCGCCTATCACAACCACGACAAGGAGTTCCTCCAGGGCGGCGAAGAGATCGAATCCATGCTCCGCATCACCGATGGCGATCTGCTCCACCTCGTGATGGACGCCGGCCACGCCTGGCTCGCCAAAGGTGATGTCCCCGCCTTCTTCCGCCGCCACACCGCCCGCATCGATGGCATGCACCTCCGCGATTTCCGTAACGATGATCAGGTCCCACTCGGCGAAGGAACCAACGATCTGAAACCCCTCGCCGCCGCCATCCGCGAAAAGCAGTGGACCGGCTGGCTCATCAACGAAGAGGAGCGCCTCAACGACGGCCGCCCCGGCGATGCCGCCGTCGAACCCGCCCGCCGACACGTCCGCACCATTTTCGGAGTCTAATCATGTCCACCGTCAAACCCGCCCGCCTGATTCGTGCCGCCGACACTGGCGTCACCTTCCGCCAGCGATTCACTCCCGCCGAAGCGAACCTCGAGTTCCTCAGTTGCGGCGAGTTCCTCCTTCCCCCCGGCTCCAAATCCCAGAGCTTCTGTTTAAAACACGAAGAATCTCTCCTGTTTCAAACAGAAGGCACATCCAGTGTCACCGTGGATGGCCACACCTACTTCCTCGATCATTACGACACCCTCTACATCCCCCGCGGCGCTGCCTTCCACATCACC
>CALFYN010000709.1 GCA_937952345.1 uncultured Acidobacteriota bacterium | reverse complement strand
GTTCCACGTCACCCCGCGTCACAACGCCCGCCTCTACGTCTACAAAGGGGAATTCGTGGCCCTCATGGGACCATCCGGTTCCGGCAAATCCACATTGCTCTACCTCATTGCCGCGATGGACCGCCCCACCGATGGCGAAATCCGTGTCCTTGGCCAGGACTTGCGCGCGCTCTCCGGCAACGAAATCGCCGCGTGGCGCAACGCCCACATCGGCTTCGTCTTTCAATCTTTCAATCTCATCCCCGTTCTCACTGCACTCGAAAACGTTGAACTTCCGCTCAAACTCACCAGCCTCAAAAAGAAGGAACGCCTCGAACACGCCGAAACCGCACTCAAGCTCGTCGGCCTTGGCGATAGAATGCACCACTTCCCCAAACAGCTTTCCGGTGGTCAGGAACAGCGTGTTGCCATCGCGCGCGCGCTCGTCACCGACCCGGACATCATCCTCGCCGACGAGCCCACCGGCAATCTCGACGCCAATTCCGCCAACGAGGTTCTTTCCCTCTTGCACCGGTTAAATAAGGAATATGGCAAGACCATCGTCATGGTCACCCACGATCCTCACGCAGCCCGATTCGCCACCAAGATCCGATTCCTCGATAAAGGCGAGTTGCTTGCCGATGGCCAGAAACCCGCCGACTGGATGAGTCCCGCCTGAGCCTACGGAAATGTGCTTCTCCGTGGTTTCCCTCATCCATCGTGAAGTGATACGCTAGGATCATGCGATCTTGGGTACTTGTTGTTGCCGCATCCCTTTCTATGCTCGCCTTTGCCGCCGACAAGCCTGGCGCCATAAAGGCCAAAGTCAGCCCCGGCCGGGCGGGCGTCTGGATCGACGGGAAGTATGTCGGTCCGGCTAGCCGCTTTACCGTTACCGAAAAATACGCCGCCGAAGCCGGCGACCATGAGGTGACGCTGCGTGACCCCCGTTATGAAGACATGACGGTGAAGGTGACAGTGCAGCCCGGGAAAACCGCGACAGTGAGGGGCAAAATGAAGCCCGTCACGTTGCCTAATCCTCCCTTTGGCCGGCTCCGTTTCGGTGGTGGTGCAGCGGAATCCTTTATCTCCGTCGCTTCCGGCGACGTCAGCCCCGTATACCTGAACGACAAGTTCTATGGCTATATGGATGAGTTCAATAACGCCGGTGGCGGTATGCTGATCCCTCCGGGCACCTACCGCCTGAAGTGCGAATCCGCCTGGTACGGCACCATCAACCAGGACGTCACCATCGAGGCGAACAAGGTCACCGTGGTTTCCCTGCCCAAGCGCAAGGAATAGCCTCAATTCAATAGTTTCAATACATCGGCGCGCGGCGGAATCGAAGCCTGCGCGCCGATTCTCGTTACGGACAACCCTGCCGCTGCATTCGCAAACCGCAATGCCTCAGCCACCGCTTTGCCTTCCGCCAAGGCTACGGCCAGGGCTCCGTTGAACGTATCCCCAGCCGCCGTCGTGTCCACGGGCGATACGGCAATCGCCGGTGCGGCGATTATCTCCCGATCATTCATCCACAAACACCCGCCCCCGCCCAGTTTCAGCACCACGGTCTCCACCCCAAGTCTCACCCGCAGCGCCTTCCCTACTTCCGGCGCGTCCGATTCCTGGATGGGCCCCGGCGTCCTCCCCAACAAAACCATTGCCTCGGTTTCATTCGGCGTGAGAATGTCCACCAGGCTCAGGATTCCGCCATGGAGCTCCTGCGCCGGAGCAGGATCGAGAATGGTGCTTGCGCCCTCTTCCCGCGCCACTTGCATTGCCGTGCGCACCGTTTCGAGCGGCGTCTCCAACTGGAACAGCGCATACGAGGCGTCGCGGAATACATGCCGCAAGGAAGCTGCGTCCGCGGGCGCCATCTCATGGTTTGCTCCCGAGGCTACGACAATCGAATTCTGCCCCCGCTGGTCTACCCAGATTAGCGCCACGCCCGTGGGCTGAGTCTTCGTGGCGTGCACGGCGCTCACATCCACTCCCGCGGCCGCCAGGCTTGCTTTCAGGTGATCGGCGAAGAGATCGTACCCCACTCGGCCCGCCATCCGCGTTTGCACCGCATCGCCACCCAGTCTTCCGCAGGCACAGGCTTGATTGGCCCCTTTGCCCCCTGGAAGCATCTGGAAGCCACTCCCCAGCACCGTCTGCCCGGGCGCCGGCAGTGTCTCCACCGACACCACGAAGTCCATGTTCAGACTGCCCAGGACAGCGACAATCGGTTTCATCGGCCCAGATCAATGCCGAAACGCTTCAATTCCTCGGCGTAATATTTCCGGTGCAGCAGATCCCATTCCTCGGAACCCTCGGGAATATCGCGTTTCTGTGTGCGGATCTTCTGCCGCGCCGCGCGGTCGATCTTTTCTTCGAGCGTCAGCACTTCCGTCAGCGTCTTCACCAATTCCAGGCGCACGTCGTTGGGCTGCTTCTTCACCCGAAAAGACCGATCTTTCCGCGCCGCCGTCACCAGCTTGTGAGACAGATCGTTAATCTTGTCGCGAGAGATCTTCATCGGATCCCCCGTGTCTCGCCCCGACGCCCGAATCACCTTGCGCTCCCGCACCAACTGATTCTTGATACGGCGGAACATCTCCTGGTACGACACGCCCTCACGGCGCATGTATTCCGTGTATTCGCTGAGTATCTCCCGGACTTCGTCGTTCAAGCGATCTTCAATCGCCAGATCCTCTTCGATCACGTTGGCCATGACCGCGCTACCCGCCGCCAAGTCCGAAGTTTCGAGAATATTTGGGTGGAGCCGTTTGACGATTTCCCGGCCCAAATACTGTATGAATTCTTTCGCTAGGAGCATCCTGAAGGCCATTGCCCGTCTCTCGGGCAACAACAGATTAGTGTAGCAGATGTTCGAACCAGGGTATTCCGGCACGCCGCCACGATAGGCGATTTGGCGTGCCGGAAACCCCTGAGACATCTACTCCGGCGAGTTCTCGGGTGCTGCCGACGGCTTCACCGCCATCGTCGTGATACGTCGCACTCCAGAATCCAAATTACAGTTAATGCTGTTGAAAATACAGCCTACCGGTACGTTGGGATCGGGCGGGACGTTATCCGGCACCTTGACGTCGATCTGCCACACGGCAACCAGCCCCGGCGCCAGTCCAAAGTACAGAATGTTATCCCGTGGCACCAGTGCCGTTCCCATCGCCACCTGCAAGCTGCCGGTGCCGTCCATCTTGTCGGGTGCGGCCTGCCCGTCCTCGGGCAGCCCACTCGGCACTCCGAATCCCGTCCCGAACAGCGAGATGACTTCTCCCCGCCCGACACGGTCGGTCGCCGAGTTCGCTTTCCCATCCGCATTCGTAGCCTGCACCTGTCCCGAACCTTCGCCGGAAACCGTGAATAGCGCGGGAGCCGCCTGCGCCAGCACCAGGGTCCCCGCCGCTACGATCGATCCAGTGGACAGCCGCTGCACCACCAGCGACACGCTATTGGACGCCGCCACATCTCGCGGCAGCACGATCTCGATCTTCTCGGGTCCCACCGACTGAATCGGCGCTTTGAGATCACCGACCACCACTTCCAGATCGCCGAGCGACGTCGGCATGTTCGTGGCGTCCCCTGCTTCCTTGAAATTGACCGTGGATTCGGCAAAACGGTTGAATCCGGTCGGACGCAACGTGGCATGCGTGTACGGCGCCAGCCGCGACAGTTGATGCCCGCTGTTGGTTACCCGCAGGCTGGGGAAATGCATTGTGACACGGTTGTTGCCATCCGCCACCAGGAGATTGTTGGTGGCGTCCAGTGTTACCGCCAGCGGCAGCCTCGTCGTGAAACCAAAATCCGAGACCGTCGACCCGAAGAACATCTCGATGTAGACCGGGAATCGCAGCACCCGGTTGTTACCTGTATCCGCCACCCAGATCTGGCCCGTGCTCGGGCTCACGAACACCCCATGGGGGCTGTTGAAGCCCGGCAACGTCAATGCCGGAAATTGATCCGGTTCGCCGGCAGGAAGCACTCAATCAATTGCCGGAGACGTTTCGAACGCCGATCATCTTGTACTTTTTTGAGGACTTTTCCTATCGGGACATCGCGGAGCAAATGGAGTTGCCAATCGGCACGGTCATGTCAAGGTTGGCGCGGGCGAAGTCATTTCTACGAACGCGTCTTTTGAGCCTGACGGCCGTCACGATCGCCGAGGATGAGGAGGAAGCCTAATGGAGTGCATGCAAGCTCGAGTACTTC
>CALFYN010000708.1 GCA_937952345.1 uncultured Acidobacteriota bacterium | reverse complement strand
CGCGAGCCCGAATGGGGCTTTTGTGGAGAGCATAAGCCGTTAGTCTAGGGGAGTCGGTGTTTGCGATGAATCCTACGTTGGTAATGCAGTACGAACAATTGGTAATGGGACTGCGCGGCATGTTTCGTCCTATTTGGCGGAGAAGCGTACGGCATGGTATTGTCACGCATTGGGCGCGGCAACAGTGCGCCATTCAAACATGTCCGGGATTCATGGAATTGACACAACCGCCATCCGAGCGGGCGAGGAATTGGACGCGGAGAGACTGGCGCAGTACCTGCGTTTGCATTTGCGAGGAGCGGGGTCCGATCTGGAGTTGGAGCAATTCCCTGGCGGGCATTCGAACCTGACGTACCTGGTACGAACGGGAGGGACGGAATATGTATTGCGGCGCGCGCCGTTGGGGCCGGTAGCGCCGAAGGCGCACGATATGGCTCGCGAATTTCGTGTGTTGCAGGCGGTGCATCCGCACTTTGCGGCGGCGCCTGAGCCTTTTCTGTTGTGCGAAGACACGAGTGTGATTGGGGCGGTGTTCTATTTGATGGAGCGGCGGCGGGGCGTGGTGTTGCGGTCAGAAATACCGGAGGAGTGGGCAGCGATGCCGGACTTGCCGGAGAAGGTGAGTGCGGCATTTCTGGATTGCCTGGTGGAGTTGCACTCGGTGGATATCGTGCGGCACGGGTTGGATCGGTTGGGGAAGCCGGAGGGGTTCGTGGAGCGGCAGGTGAAGGGGTGGAGTGAACGATGGCGCCGTGCGCGGACGGAAGAGATGCCGCGGATGGATCGGGTGATTGAATACTTGCACGGGAACTTGCCGGAGGAGGGCGCAGCGGCGCTGGTGCATAACGATTTCAAGCTCGACAATCTGATGCTGTCGGCGAGCGATCCGGGGAAGGTGGAGGCTGTGCTCGATTGGGAGATGACGACGGTGGGGGATCCACTGGTGGATTTAGGGCTGACGCTGTGTTACTGGGATCCGCCGGATGCGGAGGTTCGGGAGGGGCCTGTGCCGTGTTTGACGCGCGGAGAGGGATGGCTGACACGGGAGCAGTTGGTGGAGCAATATATGGCGCGCACGGGTCGCGATTTGGGGGCCTTGCGGTATCACGAGATTCTGGGGATTTTTAAGCTGGCGGTGATTGTGCAGCAAATTTATCAGCGGTGGTTTTTGAAGCAAACGGCGGATGAGCGGTTCGCGACGTTTGACCGGAGGGTGCGGTCACTGGTGGATGCGGCGTTTGCGCGCGTGGAGGGGGAAGCTTGAGTTCGGTTTATCTGTTCCGTCACGGGCAGGCGGGTTCGCGCGATGCTTACGATGCGCTGTCGGAGATGGGGCACCGGCAGGCGGCATTGCTGGGGCGTTATCTGGCGGGGCAGAAACTGCGGCTGACGGCGTTGTTCGCGGGCGAATTACGGCGGCAGCAGGAAACGGCGCGGCGGATTGTGGAGGCGTTTGCGGCGGAAGGCGTGGATGTGCCCGAACCTGTGGCGGACCGGCGATGGAATGAATTCGATCTGGATGCGGTGTACCGCGGGATAGCGCCGCAACTGGCGGCCGACAATGCTGAGTTTGCCGCGGCGTATGAGGCGATGCGATGGGAGGCCGCGGATCCGGGCTCTGGAGTACACCGGCGGTGGACGTCGAGCGACATCGAGGTGGTGCGGGCATGGGTGGATGGGCGGTATACCTATGATGGAGAGTCGTGGGTGGAATTCCGGGAAAGAGTGAGTTCGGCATTGGAGACGCTGCGCCAGTTCGGACCGGGCGATGTGGTGGCGGTGTCGACTTCGGCGACGCCGATTGGCGTGTGGATGGGTCTGGCGCTGGAGTTGAGCGACCGGCACATCATGCGGGCGGCCGGAGCGCTGTACAATGCATCCATCACGAGTTTTCGCATGCGCGAGGGAGAGCCGCATCTGGCCGCCTTCAATCACGTGCCGCATCTGGACACATCTGAGTTGCGGACGTACCGCTAAGGAGAGCATAGCCCATGAACTTTGACTATTCACCGAAAGTGCAGCAGTTGCGGGAGCAGTTGCTGGCATTCATGGAAGCGCACATCTATCCGAACGAGGCGCGGTTCGAGGAGGAAGTGAAGAAGACGGGGTGGGGAGTGATTCCTCTGATTGAGGAATTGAAGCCCGTGGCGCGGAAACAAGGATTGTGGAATTTGTTTTTGCCCGAGAGCGAGCACGGGGCGGGGTTGACGAACCTGGAGTATGCGCCGCTGTGCGAGATCATGGGCCGCGTGCCGTTTGCGGCGGAGGTATTCAATTGCTCGGCGCCGGACACGGGGAACATGGAAGTGCTGGTGCGCTACGGATCGGAGGAGCAGAAACGGCAGTGGCTGACGCCGTTGCTGAACGGGGAAATGCGCAGCGTGTACTGCATGACGGAGCCGCAGGTAGCTTCGTGCGATGCGACGAACATCGAGGCCAGCATCCGGCGCGATGGGGATGAGTACGTTATCAACGGGCGCAAGTGGTGGTCGAGCGGAGCGGGCGATCCGCGGTGCAAGATCTCGATCTTCATGGGGAAGACCGATCCGGCGGCGGCGCGGCACAAACAGCAGTCGATGATTCTGGTGCCGTTGGATGCGCCGGGCGTGAAGATAGAACGAATGCTGCACGTGTTCGGCTACGATCATGCGCCGCACGGACATGGAGAGATTTCGTTTGAGAACGTAAGGGTGCCGGCAACGAATCTGCTATTGGGCGAAGGGCGCGGGTTTGAGATCGCGCAAGGGCGGCTGGGTCCGGGGCGGATCCATCACTGCATGCGGTTGATCGGCGTGGCGGAGCGGGCGCTGGAATTGATGTGCCGGCGGGCGGAGAGCCGGGTGGCGTTCGGGCGGAAGCTGAGCGAGATGGGGGCGCTGCGGATGGCGATCGCCGAAAGCCGGATCGAGATTGAGCAGGCGCGGCTACTGACGTTGAAAGCCGCGTACATGATGGATACCGTCGGTAACAAGGCCGCGAAGACGGAGATCGCGGCGATCAAGATTGTGGCCCCGAATGTGGCGCTGCGGGTGCTGGACCGGGCGATACAGGCGCACGGAGGCGGCGGGGTGTGCCAGGATTATTTTCTGGCGGCGGCGTGGGCCAACTCGCGTACTCTGCGGCTGGCGGATGGTCCGGATGAGGTGCATCTGGAATCGCTGGCGAAGTTCGAGATGGCGAAATATCAGCCGAAGGCAGTGAAATGAGCCGGTTGATTCTGGTGCGGCACGGTCAGGCACGGGCCTTTGAAGAGGATTCGGACCGGCTGACGGAAAAGGGGATGGAGCAGGCGCTGCGGCTGGGGCAATACTTCGTTTCGCGGCGGCTGCAGTTTGACGAGATCTATTGCGGAACGCTGGAGCGGCAGAAGCGGACGTTACTGCTGATTTCGAATGCGTATAGGGATGCACGGCTGCAGTGGCCATCGATGCGGCTGCTGCCGGGGTGGAACGAATACGATTCCGTTGGGGTGTTGCGGCACTTGCAGCCGGCGCTGGCGGCGCGCGATGCGGGGTTCGCGCAGTTAGCGGAGGCGGCGCGGGAGCATCGCAAGACGGCGGAAGCGAACCGGCATTTTCAGCCGATGTTTGAGACGCTGTTGCAGCAGTGGATCACAGGGACTCTGGAGCACGCGGATGTGGAGAGTTGGACGGCGTTTCGGGGACGCGTGGAGACGGCGCTGCGGCGGATTGTCACGTCGGAGGGACCGAGCCGGACGGTGCTGGTGGTGAGTTCCGGCGGGCCTATCGCGACGGCGGTGCAGACGGTGCTGGAAGCGCCGCCGCGAATGGCACTGGAGCTAAACTGGCGGATGCGGAATGCGTCGATTACGGAATTTCTGTTCACGAAGGGGCGCGTCACGCTGGATTCATTCAACGCCGTGCCCCATCTGGAACAGGATTACGTTACGTACCGGTGAACTGACCGGCCCACAAGTTTAGAAAAGCACTTTCAGGCCGAACTGGATCTGGCGCGGATCGCCGGCGGAGGTGATGCGGCCGAGCGAAGCGGCGACCGAGATATTGGCGCCGGGGTTACCGAAGTTGGCGTGATTGGGCATGTTGAAGAACTCGGCGCGGAACTGGGTTCTGAGCCGTTCGGTGATTGCCGTATCCTTGATCACGCTGACGTCGAAGACGATGTCGCCGGGGCCGAAGAGGTGGTTGCGAGCGCCATTGCCGAAGGTGAAGGGAGCGGGCGCGGAGTAGCCGGAGGCGTCGAACCAGCGATTGATGCTGCGGTCGCCGCGCGAGAGATTGCCGACGCGATTGGCATCGGCACGGTTGGCGAACCAGCCGGGCTGGGTGGCGTTGAAGGTGACCGAGAACGGCTGGCCGGTGCGGAGGTAGGTGATGCCGGCGACCTGCCATCCGCCCACAACTTTGCCCATTGCGCCGCCGCTGGTGGCGAAGCGCTTTCCGGGACCGAAGGGGAGTTCGTAGGTATAGGCGGTGGTGAAGATGTGGCGGCGCACCTGATCGGAGTTGCCGCGGTCATTGGAGGTGTTGTAGGGATTCTGCGGTCCGCCGACGATGGGGGTGTTGTCGAGGGAGCGGTTCCAGGAATATTCGACCTGCAAGCTGAGGCCGTTGGAATAACGGCGAATAGCTTCGATTTGCAACTGATGAATGGTGGAATCACCGGCGCCCTTGAGCATCAGGATATCGGCCCAAGGCTGAAATGGCCGCTGGGATTGAATGGTCCCGAGCGACATTCGGGCGGGCAGATTCATGTTGTAGTTGTAGAAGGGCAGGTGGCTGGTTTTGTTCCCGACATAGGAAACGCGAAGGCCGATGTTGCTGACGAGTTCGCGTTCGAGGGTCATGTTCCACTGCTGGGAAGCGCTGTTGCGGATGTTATTTTCGACGATGGTGATGGCGGGGTTGGGAGAAATCGCGCCACCGCCCGGGAAGGGCCGCGCCAGGGTGAGGGATGGGGTCCGACCCGGAGTGGACTCAAACGTTTCGGCAAGCAGGAATGGCGGATTGGAAAAGCCCATCTGGCGGAAGCCAATGAAGACGGGCAGGAAGTTGTAGTAGATGCCGAAGCCGCCGCGGAGCACGGTCTTGTTGCCG
>CALFYN010000707.1 GCA_937952345.1 uncultured Acidobacteriota bacterium | reverse complement strand
GGGATCGGGCAGTTTGACGAAGTGCCGGAGCCAACGACGACAGCGCTGCTGGGCGCGGGCTTGCTGGCCTTGACGCTGCTACGGCGGCGGTAGATCCTTTTGCGATTGGAACGAGCGCGCAGGCTTTCGCAGCCTGCGCGTTTTTGTTTTTAGTGGCCTTCGTGTTCGAGGAAGCGTTCGGCCTCGATGGCTGCCATACAACCCGCGCCGGAGGCGGTGATGGCCTGGCGGTAGACGCGATCCTGTACGTCGCCGGCGTGAAAGACTCCTTCGACGCTGGTGCGGGCGCCGCCTTTCGCCAGGATATAGCCGTCGGGATCGAGATCGAGCTTGCCCACAAACGCCTTGGTATTGGGGACATGGCCAATGGCGACGAACAGACCGTCGACATCGCGGTCCGTGCATTCGCCGGTGCGGGTATCCTTCAGCTTCACGCCCGTCACCGTACCTTTGCTGATGTCGTAGACGTCGTCCACAACGGCATTGGTGATGAACTGGATTTTGGGATGGTTGCGGGCGCGATCGAGCATGATCTTGGAAGCACGAAATTCATCGCGGCGGTGGACGAGGGTCACATCGCGGCCGAAGCGGGTGAGGAAGATGGCTTCTTCCATGGCGGAGTCCCCGCCGCCGACCACCATGATGCGCTTGTCGCGGAAGAAGAATCCATCGCAAGTGGCGCAGGAGGAGACGCCTTTGCCGATGAGCTTCTGCTCATTTTCGAGGCCGATCCAGCGGGCCGAAGCACCGGTGGCGATGATGAGGGTGAGGGCTTCGATCCACTCATCTTCGACGAGCAGGCGGAAGGGGCGCTGGGATAGGTCCGCCTCAAGGACAGAGCCATCGCGGTATTCGGCGCCGAATTTCTGGGCCTGCTGTTTCATCTGTTCGACGAGGACGGGGCCATCGACGCCATCGGGAAACCCGGGGAAGTTCTCCACGAGGCTGGTGATGGAGAGTTGGCCTCCCGGTTCGTGCCCGGTGATGACGAGGGGTTTCAGATTCGCGCGAGCGGTGTAGATGGCTGCCGTGTTGCCGGCGCAGCCCGAGCCAAGAATCACAACGTTATGCATAATGGGGAAACCTTCATGCTAGCATTTCGCGGATGACTCGGCCTCCAAAGCGAGGGCGGCGGCGCCGAGCACTCCGCTGGGGTCGTCGAGCCAGGTGCGGACAACGGGAAGTTCGCGGCGCAGCATGGGGTAGGTGCGCTCACGGATGATTTCGCGCAAGGGGGCGAAGAGGAACTCGCCTGCGTCGGCGATCTGGCCGCCGAGGACGATGATTTGGGGATCGAAGATGTAGACCAGTCCGGCGAGGGCAGCGCCGAGGCCCTGAATGGCGCGCTCCAGGATGGCGGCGGCGGGGGCATCGCCTGCTTCGGCGGCTTGAAAAACATCGGCGCAGGAGGGTTGGGGCGCCTTCTGGAGCAGAGCCGAGGCGACGCCGCGATGGACGATGGAGAACGCGGCGGCTTCGATGGCTTTGGCGGAGAATACGGTTTCCAGGCACCCGCGATTGCCACAGATGCAGGGGGCGCCGGTGGGATCGATGGTGTAGTGGCCGAGGTGGCCGGCGAGTCCGGTTGCGCCGCGCAGGACGGCTCCGCCGGTGACGACGCCGCCACCGACGCCGGTGCCGAGAGTGAGCAGGATGGCATCGGTGTATCCCTGCAATGCGCCCCAGCGCATTTCGCCGCGCAGGGTCACGCGAGCGTCGTTGTCCGCCTTGGTTGGAAGATGGCCGAGGTGGAACACATCGCGCAGGGTGTGACCTTCGAGATAATGCAGCGTGCCGGGAAGGGCCACAACCTTGGTGGTGGATTCGTCGATCATTCCCTTGCATCCGATACCGGCGGCCCTGGTTCCATCGGCGAGTTCGTGGGTGAGCCGCGCGGCCAAGTCCCGAAACTCGTGGAGAGTGGGCGGGGTCGGCAGTTTCCGCGCGGCGAGCACTTTGCCGGAGTCGCTGACGCGTGCGGCCTTGATTTGCGTGCCGCCGATGTCCACTGCGAAGACTGTGTGCATGTTTCTACTCCATGCTACCTCCGAAAAAGTACCGGTACCGGTAGCCGTTGACGCACCTTGCGGAGTTTACTGATGCTCCATCTATGCAGATGCGAATTTCTCTGGGATTGCTCGCACTTATGACAAGCACCAGGCAGGTGCGCTTACCTACAATTTCCAGCTACAGACAACAGAGGGTTACGACGTCACCCATATCGTGATGTACGCTTCAGATGGCGCGGGGAACGACGATATCTATTTCTCTCCGGCGGTGGTGCCGGGATCGGGCACGTTTCAACTGCAGCACACGGTCAGCTTTGACGCGACCTCGGCGCTGATCGTCGGTGTAATGGAGCGCAACCAGGACAACAACATGGACCTGGTGATGTAGGTGAATGACGGCTTCGCATCGGCTGTGCTTGGGATGCGGTATTCGGAGGTATTTCCGAATGGCGCTTTTGGTGCAAATCCGGGGCACAATGCCTGGCCTGCGCTGATTCAGTCGGCGGGTACGGGAGATGGAGGTTCACTCAGCACGCTGTATGATTTTTTCCGCCGTGCACATACGCATGATCCGCTGTTTGCCCCGGGCGGGTCATTTTCCATCATTGAATTTTCGGTTGTGCCTCCGCACATTGGCCCGGATATTCCCGAGCCTTCGACGGTTTCCATGATTGGCCTGACTGCACTGGACGCACTGGTTCGGGCACTGCGCAACTGACGTTCAACGTCCCCTGACGTGCACCTGATATCGGACGGGATGGAGGGGGCTGTGAATCTCGATGGTGTGGGGCGTTGGCGGGATGGCATGGGGCACTTCGAACGAGGCTGCCGTGTCAGACTCGGGTTCGAGGGATACATCCATGTACGGCGAGGTGACGCGGAGACCGCGCTGGCGGAGATATCTGCCCGAGACACGGACGCGCTTTCCCGCTTCGAGAAAAATCCCTGAGAATCCGCGCTCGTAGTAACAATAGAGTGGACAGATGGATTGAAACGGCAACACAGGCGCATCGAAGGCGTCGATGCGCGGGAAGGCGGTTTGCCAGGTGACGATACGCCTGTTGCCGCTGATGTGGACGATGCGGTTGTCGGTGGAGATGGCGAACACGTTCTCGCCTGCGAGGGTGAAGGCACGGTAGGCGCCGCCGCTGAACCGGCGCGCCACGTTGGTGACTCCGTCGTAGCGGATCAAGGCGCCGGACCGGTCGAGGTAAAACATGGCCGATCCATCGGGGACGATGGCCGGGGCGGAACCTTGGAGACCGAGCTTGAAGTCGATGCCTCCGGTGATCCAGTGGAGTTCGCCCACTTCGTCTTCCACGTACACGATGCTGTCTCCAGTTGCGTCGGTGACCGCTTCGAAGACTCCATTGATGTGGCGGATGGGAAAGGCACCGCTTTGGTCTACCCAATGCAATTGGCCGTTGCGGATGGTGAGGACGCGCGCTGTGTCGGTGATCATGCGGCGGCCGGCGCGGCGGGAAGCAGCGGTGCTGTTGTCGGATTTGGCGATCTGGCGCATGGTAGCGGTTTCATAGAGACCGCTCAGCGGCGGGGGAGGCGTGAGAGCGAAGCCAGGACAAGATTGATTCTGTTCGAACCATACGAGCGAACCCCCGCGGTTGAATCGCAGGAAGGTGCGCTGCCCTACGCCAGTGCGATCCACGCCGGGCCCGTGGATGGCGTAACTGGCCTGGCAGGGAGGTTGGAGGAAGCATGTGCTGCCGGCAACGCCGCATTGGCGCGGCGCATAACTGGCGAAGGCCAATGTTTCGCCGCTGTCGTTGGTGTCGGCAAGTTGGCCATCGAGGGCTTCGGAGTTGAGGACTCCGTTGGTGGAGTGGATGGAGAACCAACCGGTGGTGGCTGCCGATGTGCGGGCCTCAAAGAAAACGGTCTCGCCGTCCGCTGGAGCGATGAGGCTTAGATACTGTGCGGGAAGGATGCCCGCGGCGAGGACGAGGCCAGCGATCACTTTGCTCATGATTACCCATAACCATGCTATACCTGAGAGTTCTTGCTTCATGAACGCCGCTCTTGCTTACTATGAAAAATCGCTCGCGCTGCTGCGGCAGTTGCGGGACAACGAGACGGATAACATCGAACGCGCGGCGGAAATCTGCGCGAACTCGATCGCCAACTCCGGGCTTGTATTTTTGTTCGGAAACGGCCACAGCCGCATGATGTGCGAGGAGATGACGCCGCGGCAGGGCTGCTATGCGGGCTTTGTGGCGCTGGTGGAACTGGCCTTGTCGAACCACGCGAATATTGTCGGCACAAACGGGCTGCGCGCTCCGCTGTACCTGGAGAAGTACGAGGGTTTCTCGGAGGAGATCCTGAAGGGTTTTCGTTTTTCGGAGCACGATGCATTCATCGTCATTTCGACGAGCGGAATCCGGCCGGTGATCGTGGAGATGGCGGCGGGCGCGAAGCGGCGCGGGCTGCCGGTGATTGCGATCACGTCGCGGCGGCATTGCGAGAATTCGCCGGCGGCGCATTCTTCGGGCATGAAGCTGATTGACCATGCCGATGTGGTGATTGACAATCAATGCCCTCCCGGCGATTGCCTGATCGAACTGGAAGGGCTGGAGTGGCGCACAGGGCCGTCTTCGACGGTTACGGGTGCGATGATCATCAACATGTTGCGCTGCGCGGTGGCGGAACGGTTGCTGGCGCGCGGCGTGAAACCGGTGCTGTTGCCAAGCCATCAGTTCATCGGAAACACCAGCGCCGAAGAACAACTGGAACGATTCTACGAGGCGTATCGAAAGAGTCTGAGGCATCTTTATGAGTAATGTACGCATTGCCATGCTGGGGTCCGGCTTTGTCGCCGAGTTCTACATGCAAGGGCTGGCCAACGTGAATGGACAGCAGGTGGTGGTAAACTATTCGCGCACGGCGAAGCGGGCCAAGGAGCTTGCGGGGCGGTGGGGAATAGCGGAGTGGAGCACCGATCTGGGCGATGTGATTGCGCGCACGGATATTGATTTGTATATCATTGCGCTGCCCAACGAGGAACATCTGCCGGTGTCGCTGGCGCTTTCCAAGGCGCGGCGGCACCAAGTGTGCACGAAGCCGCTGGCGCGGAATCGCGGCGAAGCGAAGAAGATGTTCGACGCCGCACGGCGGTCGGGGTGCATACATGGCTATGCGGAGACGGAGGTGTTCGCGCCGTGCGTGGTGAAGGCGCGCGAGATGATCGAAAATGGCGGTATTGGACGCGTGCTGTGGGTACGCAGCCGGGAATCGCATAGTGGGCCGCATAGCCCGCATTTTTGGGACGTGGAGAAGACAGGGGGAGGGGCGATGAACGATCTCGCTTGCCATTGCGTGGAAGCGGCGCGGTATTTTTTCGGCAAGGAAGATCCGGTGGTTGAAGTGATGGCCTGGGGCGACCGTCTGGTGCATCACAAGAAGACACAAGGTGAGGACAACGCACTACTGGTGCTGAAATTCGCCTCGGGCGGAATCGGGCATTGCGAACTGTCGTGGACGTGCAAGGGCGGGTTGGATTTGCGGAATGAGATTCATGGATCGGAGGGATCGATTTTCACGGATGTGACTCGGGGGACTCCGATTACGAGCTTTACAGGAAAATCGGCGGGATATGTGGTGGAAAAAGCGGATATTGATTTCGGATGGACGCGGCCGCTGCCGGAAGAAGCGTTCGCGTACGGCTATCAGGCGGAGATGCGCCATTTCGTGGAGTGCGTGGCGAAGGGCGCAACGCCTCGAGAAACGTATGAGGATGGGTACATCGTGAACTGCATCCTGGATGCGGGGTATCAATCGATGCATGGAAAGAAGTGGGTCCGCGTGAAGTATTGATGAGCCGTGTTCTGCTGATTTCGGGATCGACGGGGATTGCCGCGGCGACAGCGTCGCTGGCCCGGGAGCGCGGGTGGAGCGTGTTTGTGGTGGGGTTGGAAGAGCCGGCGGATGCGGTGGCGGACTTGCGGCGCGAGGACGAGGTGGAGGCGGCGGTGGCTGCTTGTTTGGCGCGTCACGGGCGGGTGGATGCGTTGTTCAACGTGGCAGGGATCAGCGGTCGCCGTTTCGGGGATGGACCGGTGCATGAGGCTACTTTGGATGGCTGGAATGCGGTGATGGAGAGCAATGTCACGACGGCGTTTCTGTTGTCGAAGCATGTGTTGCGGCATTGGCTGCGGGATGGCGTGCGGGGCACGATCCTGCATATGGCGAGTGTGCTGGCGTTTGCACCGGAGCCGCGGTATTTCGCGACGCATGCCTATACGGCGAGTAAAGGGGCGCTGATTGCGTTAACGCAGTCGATGGCGGCGTATTACGCCGAGCACGGGATTCGGGTGAATGCGATTGCTCCGGGGTTGGTGCGAACTCCGATGTCGCAGCGGGCGCAGGAGAATGCGGAGATTGTGGAGTTTGTGGAGAAGAAGCAGGCGCTAAGCGGGGGGATGCTGGATGCGGGGGAGATTGCCCAGGCTGCGTTGTTCTTACTGGGGGAGGAATCACATC
>CALFYN010000706.1 GCA_937952345.1 uncultured Acidobacteriota bacterium | reverse complement strand
GACTCCTCGAGGCCGCGGCGGATGCCGGCGTAGAGCACGTCGGCTTCATGGGCGTGGCGGATGGCGTTGGCGTGGAGGCCGTCGCCGACGGTGGTGCCCTTCTGGTACGCGGCCTGATCGCGGACGCCGCCTTCGCCAACGCCGTCGTAGGTGGCGTGGAGGTGGGCGCAGAGGCGTTCGAGGGCGGTGTGCAGCTTCATGCGCTCGCGTTCATCGCGTTCGAAGGCGCGATGGCGGGTGGAATAGCGGCGTTTGCCATGCGGCCCCTTCACGACCACGACCGTGCCTTCGGAGCGGACCGAGACGCGGAGGCACTCGCTCATACGGTCGATGACTTGCTGGGTTGTGAAGTAGGTATCGCCGCCGATGGTTTCCTGGAGGAACTTGCGCATCGCGCGAAAGGGTGCGTTGTAGGCCCAGCGTTCGCTCCGGGCGACACGCGCGCCGGCCTCGCCGATGCGCTCACCGCCCACCTTGCCAAGGAGCCGCTTCACCCGGTCCGGCACGGAGCGATAGAGGAACCAGTGGCTGCCGGTGTTCAGGTAGATGACGTCGGGTTTCGATTCTTCGATCCAGGCCTCGACGCGTTTATGGAGGTCTTCGGTGGGCCAGATGCCTTTGACGATGAATTCGACGGGTTCGCCGAGGTCAGCTTCGAGGCGCTGGGCGGCGATTGCGTGCTTCTTCTGCGCCGGGAGGACCCAGTCGCCGGCGTCGTTGCTGGAGCCGAGGAAGAGGACGCGCATGTGCGGGGGGAGTATCGCTGGTGGTGGGTCAACGCGCGAAGCCCGCCATTCCTGGCGGGCTCCGGTTGGTGGCGGACTATTGGCCTATCCCACGCCCACCGCCGCGAATGCCTCGTCCACCAGCTGGTGAACTTCCTCGTCGGCGATCGCGATGACTCGACCGTCGTCGTAGAGGCTCATCACCAGGTCGAGCGTCCGCATGAGGCGCGGGTCGCGCTTGTCGAGGCCCGCGGCCTCGGCGGGGCGGTGCTTCTGCATCCACATCAGGAGGCCGGCGGCGCCGCTCTTGTCGGTGATGGCCACCCCGGGCGGGCGGTTGAGCAGCCGGGTGGTATCGAACGGGTTGTAGATCTCCTCGTCCTTGATCATGCCGTCGGCGTGGATGCCGGCGCGCGTGACGTTGAAGTTGTCGCCAACGAACGGCAGGCGCTGGTCGACGATTTCGCCGATTTCGCGGTAGTAGTCGGCGATCTCGGAGATGACCGTCGTGTCGATGCCGTGGGTTTCGCCGGTGAGGCCGATGAGCCAGAAGACCAGCGCCTCGATGGGCGTGTTGCCACTGCGTTCGCCGATGCCCAGGAGGGTGCCGTTGTTCGAACTGGCGCCGTAGAGCCAGGCGGCGACCGCGTTGGGGATGATGGCGTTCAGGTCGTTCTGGCCGTGGAATTCGAGCGCCTCGCTGGGGACGCCGCCTTCGGCGTGGAGGGCGTGGGTGAGCCGGGGGATGCCCCGCGGTAGCGCGGCGTGCGGGTCCGGCACGCCCACGCCCATCGTGTCGGGGTAGCGCACCTTGATTTGGATGCCGGCCTGCTTGCCCCGTTCCATGAGCGCCTGAACGAAGGGCAGGACGACGCCGTAGAAGTCGGCGCGCGTGCTGTCTTCGATGTGGCAGCGAGGTACGACGCCGTCGGCGAGCGCGGCATCGACTACCTCCAGGTAGGACGCGATGGTCGCCTCGCGGGTGGAGTTGAGCTTCTTGAAGATGTGGTAGTCAGAAAGCGAGGTGAGGATGCCGGTTTCTTTGAGGCCGGCGGAGCGGACGAGTTCGTAGTCGGAGAGCGTGCCGCGGATCCAGCCGGTGATTTCCGGGAACTCGTAGCCAAGCTCCTGGCAGCGATCGACCGCTTCGCGGTCTTTCTTCGTGTACAGGAAGAACTCGGACTGGCGGATCATGCCCTGCTTTCCGCCAAGGCGGTGGAGGAGTGAATAGAGGTGGACGATCTGATCGACGGCGTACGGGGCGCGGGACTGCTGGCCATCGCGGAAGGTGGTGTCGGTGATCCAGATGCGCTCGGGCGGGTTCAGTCGGACCGGTTCCGGTTCGAAATGCACCATCGGGGGCATCGAATAGGGGAAGTTATCGCGGAAGTAGTCGGGGCCGGTGGGCGAGGTGTGGTCGTTCGGATTCGCGAACTTGAGCCAGGATGCGGCCATGGGAGGTGGTGTCCCTTCGTGTGCGGTGATGATTGTATACAATCATGCAGCCGTCCCTGTGTGAAGACGGAAAGTGCCAATACCGGCGGCGCGAGGTATAGACCCGGAGAGGGTGGACGAACCTGCTACGCTGGCCATGTGAACGGCGATTGGGACAAGTTTCGCGATCTCCACCTGAGCAATCCCGAGCGCGCGAAGGCCGAACTCGATGAGGACGTTCGGCGGATACAGCACGGGGCATGGGGCGACCATCTGTTGTTCACGATCGGGTGCGTGATGCTGGTTGCGGTCATTGTTGGCGTGGCGACGCGGCTGGTCTTGTAGGGGGCTCCAGATGGATCGAATGAGTGGCGAGGCCGAACTGCAGATGCCCGAGTTCGCGAAGGGCGAGGTGGCATCGCGGCGGCGCTGGAAGCGGTTCCGGAGGGCCGAACTCGTTGTGCTGGGTATGGCCGCCATCGCCTGGGTTGGCTGGCTGCTGTGGGGTTGGCTGGGCTGAGCGGCCAGGCCGCTCTGGTACACTGATCGCATGACGGCGCCAGCACAGGAAGCCGTGGATATCAGCACCCTGCTTCACTCCAAGCCCGGGGTGAACGGCGGGCGCGTGTGCCTGGCCGGGACAGGACTTTCGGTCCGGGCGATAGCGAGCGTTTACAACGAAGGGCTCACGCCGGAGGAAATCCTCCGCGACGTCTACACCCACGTGGACCTTCCGCGAATCTACGCGGCCATCGCGCATTACCTGGCGAATAAGGCTGCGATCGACGCGGACATAGAAGCGGACGCTAAGGCCTTCGATAGGCTTGCGGCGGAGGAACGCGCGGCTAAGGGCGCGTAGCGATTGCGCCTCTACATCGACGAAGACAGCTGCGACGCGCGGTTCGTACGGGAGTTGCGTCGCCTGGGCATGGATGTCCTCGCCGCCGATGAGCTCGGCCGAAAAGGACTTTCCGATGTGGAACACCTCGAGTTCGCCGCATCTGAAGGTTGCCTTCTCCTAACGGCGAACGTTGCCGACTTTCATGCGTTCCATGCTCAGTGGGCGCGGCAGGGTCGGCAGCACTCTGGAATCGTCATATGGAAGAAATCCGCCCGGCCCAGCCCTGAGACCCTTGCCGGGAGCGTCGTTCGGGTACTGACCTCGCTTGATGGGCTAACAGTCGATGCGATCATTCGAGTCCCATCGGCGGAATGAAGAAGCCCGGGCGAACCCGGGCTTCTTACAATCCTTTCGCTTCCCTCGGGCCTACAGCAAATCCCCACCACACGCGCTCGCCGTCGTCCCGTACTGCTGGTACGCCTTGATCACGTTGCGGCCGGTCGTCCAGCGGTGCACTTCGTCGGGGCCATCGACCAGGCGCTGGGAACGGATGCCCGTGTACCAGCGCGCGAGCGGCGTGTCCTGGCTGTAGCCAAGAGCGCCATGCAGCTGGATGGCGGTATCGACCACTTTGTGGACCATGTTCGCGAGGAAGACCTTGGCGATACCGTTTTCGTGGCGCAGGTCGAGGCCTTTTTCGGCCTTGTAGGCGATGTGCATGAGCATCAGGCGGGCGATGTAAATCTCGCTCGCGCAATCGGCGAGCATCCACTGGACCCCCTGGCGCTCGGAGAGCAACCGGCCGAAGGTCTCGCGCTGGCTCACGTGGGCCACGGCCATATCGAGCGCGCGCTGGGCCATGGCGACGTTGTGCATGCCGTGGCGCAGGCGGCCGTAGGCGAGCCGGTGCTGTCCCATGTTGAAGCCCTGGCCCTCGCCACCGAGCAGGTTCGCGTGCGGGACGACCAGGTTGTCAATCTTGATCTCCGAATGGCCGCCGCCCATCACGTGGCTGAGCGGGCCCTCGATGGCCATGGTCTTGATGTCGCGGATGATCTTGTAGCCGGGGTCCGGCAGTTCGACGATGAAGGTGCTGAACTGCTGGTGGCGCGGCGCATCCGGGTTGGTGCGGGCCATGACGACGGCGATGTCCGCGGCGCTGGCGGCGCTGCTGAACCACTTTTCGCCGTTCAGGATCCAGTTGTCGCCGTCGCGCTCCGCTTTCGTGCGCATGCCCGTGGCATCGGCGCCGGCGGCCTTCTCGGTCATCGAATAGCAGACGCGCTTCTCGCCATTGAGGAGCGGCTTGAGGAACTTTTCCTTCTGGTAGTCGGTGCCATGGGTGAGGATGGTGAGCATCGTGGCGTCGTCGGGGCCCTGGGTGTTCAGGGCGAGGGCGCCGAGGTGGCTTTCGCCAAGCTCCATCTGGACGAGCGCGTTGGCGAGGGGGCCGAGGCCCATGCCGCCCCACTCCTTCGGGATGAAGGGACACCAGAGGCCTTGCGAGCGCGCCTTCTGGCGAAGTTCAGCCAGCACTTCCTTGTACGGACGGTGCTCCAGCTGTTTCTCGGCCGGGATGCACTCCTCCTGGACAAACTTGCGGACTTTTTCGCGGATGTCCTTGGCGTCCTGGGGAATCTCAAAATCG
>CALFYN010000705.1 GCA_937952345.1 uncultured Acidobacteriota bacterium | reverse complement strand
ACTGCGCTTCCATCCGGCGGCATCATGGAACACACATGCCACAGCACCGCGAGCGGCTCCCCATGGTCCGCTGGTTCGACCCGAAGCAACTCGTCCGAACCGCCCTGGAAGTGATGATCTCCACCGTGCTGGGCCGCCACTCCGACCGCCGCCTCATCGAAGCGCTGACGACGGCTGGGCCTCTCGAACCATTCGATTGCCAGGAAGAAATGGACCTCTCCGGCGAGGATTTCTGGCTGGACTATATCAGTGACACCGGAGACGGCTGGGACTCCACCTATGCGGTCGCCAGCACCGCCGCCCAGCCCACCCTCGAACTCACCGATTCGCATGGACGCGCGCACACCACGGCGCGTGGCAGCGTGCTGATTCTTGGCGGAGACGAGGTGTATCCCATCGCCGCGCGCCACGAGTACAAGCGCCGCTTTGTCGCGCCCTTTGCCGCCGCGTTCCCAGACCACCGCGCTCCGGAACGGGAACGGCCGAAAATGTTTGCCATCCCCGGCAACCACGATTGGTACGACAGCCTCGCCGCGTTCACCCGGCTCTTCTGCCAGAACCGAAACATCGGCGGCTGGCATGCCCCGCAGCGCCGCAGCTACTTCGCCCTGAAACTCCCCCACGGATGGTGGCTGCTCGGCACCGACGTGCAGCTCGCCGCCGACATTGACCAGCCGCAAGTGGACTTTTTCCGCCGCGTCGCAAGCCAGTTCCAATCGGGTGACCGCGTCATTCTCTGCAACGCCGATCCGCACTGGATCAACGCGGCCATCTACGGGGAAATCGACCCCGAGTACAACGAGAGGAATCTGCGATTCCTGGAAACCAAGGTGCTCAAGGGCCGCGTTGCTGTTTTCCTCGCCGGCGATCTGCATCACTACCGCCGCCACGAAGGCCCCAAGAAAGTGCAGAAAATTACGGCAGGCGGTGGCGGAGCGTTTCTCCACCCCACCCACCCCGACAATGCCGTCCGCGTGCTGCGCGAAAGCGACGAGCGCGGACGCGAGTTCGTTCTCAAGCAATCGTTCCCTTCCGTGAGCGAATCGCGCCGCCTCGCCTGGGGCAACCTCGCCTTCCTATTCAAAAACCCCAGTTTCGGCATCCTCACCGCGACGCTCTACGTTTTCATCGCCGGCTCCGTGGGCGCTTTCTCCGGCGGTTGGGATCTGTTCACGAAAATCGTCACCTCGCCGCTCACCTCTATCATGGTCAGCTTCACGCTACTCGGTTACGTTCTGTTCACGGACACGCATGACACGCGCTACAAAGTAATCGGCGGCGCGCTTCACGGAGCCGCCAACATCGCCGCCGCATTCGCAGTCGCCTGGTGGGCACGGGAGATGCTTCCCGACATGCGCGAACCGCTCGACACACTGCTCGTAGCGCTATTTACTTTCCTGGGGGGATGGGTGGTAGGACCAACGATCATGGGGTTGTACCTCCTCATATCCCTCAATGTCTTCGGCCGCCATGCCAACGAGGCATTCTCCGCACTTTCCATCCCCCACTTCAAGAACTTCCTGCGGCTCCACATCGCACCTGATGGTACTCTCACCATCTTCCCCATCGGTCTCCGCCAAGTGCCTCAAAAGTGGAAGGAAAACCCCGACCGCAAGGGATCCAGACTTGTTGCGGACGACCCCTCAGCCACCTCGCCGGAGTTAATCGAAGATCCCATCGTGCTCCGTTAGTCCCCAACCTCGGTACCGGAACATCCGTGCCGATTTTCCGACACGCCCGGTAGCATACCGGTACAATGCCGCGTCCCAGTACTAAGTCAATCGCGATGGCGGGTTCAAAAGAAGACCTGAGCCCGCATACTGAGCTCACCCGATATGCGAAAGACAATCCTTCTCACCGTCGTCACTCTCCTCACACTCCAGACTCTCTCCGCGCAGAACGTTGTTCGCCCCGAACAGGGCCGCAAGCGCTCCGTGTGGTGGAAGGTGAGTGCGGTGGCTCTGGCCGTTGCCACAAGCGTCGATGCGCACTCGTCCTGGGGACGCGTGGAAGCGAATCCCGTTCTTGCCGGTCCCGGCGGGCGTTTCGGATCGAAGGGCGTGGCACTGAAGGCGCTCATCACGGGAGGCGTGCTCAGCGCGCAGTACATGATGATGAAGAATCACCCGAAGGCTGAGAAGTACGGCACGTTTACCAACTTCGTCCTCGCCGGCGCACTCGGCTCCGCCGCGGCCTATAACTACAACCTGCACCGCAACTCGCCGGCCGCGACTCGTATCGCGGCAAAGTAGAACCCTGGTTACGGCGCCCAATCCGCAACAAAGATATTGAACTCATAACGCGACTTCGCATCTTTGTCCGAACTGAAGATCAGCTTCTTCCCATCGGGCGAGAACTCCGGGAAGGACGAGAAGCCACCAAAGCCCGTAATCTGGCGCAACCCTGAGCCATCCAGGTTCATCAGAAATAACTCGAATTTCCGCCCATCGCAGTTGTGCTTGTTGGAAGCGAAGATGATCTGCTTGCCGTCGGGCGTGAAGGACGGCGCGAAGCTGGCGCACCCGAAATTGGTGATCTGTTTCGCGCCCTTCCCCTCCCCATCGGCGATGAATATCTCCATCCGCATGGGCGACGTCAGATTATCCTTCAGCAGGTCCGTGTAACGCTGCAGAGCCTCCCCCGAAGGATGATTCGCGCGCCACACCATGTGCTTCCCGTCACGTGAGAAAAACGCTCCGCCGTCGTAGCCCTTCTCTTGGGTGATCTGTTTCTTCCCGGACCCATCCAGGTTCATCGTCCACAAATCCAGATCGCCGGAAGCCATGGAGGTGTAGAGAATCTTCTTCGCGCGGAAATTGATGGTCGCCTCGGCGTCATAACCAGGGGCATCGGTAAGTTTCTTTACCAACTTGCCATCGTCTGTCGCCAGAAAAATATCGAAGCTCGGATACACGGCCCACACATAGCCCTTGCTGCGGTCGGCGGGAGGCGGGCAGGCATCCCCCGCCTCATGCGTTGAACCGTACACCACGTGTTTGTTGTCGGGCAGGAAGTAGCCGCAGGTTGTGCGGCCCTTGCCTGTCGAAACCATGCGCTGATCCGATCCATCGGCGTTCATCACAAAGATCTGGTCGCACTGCAGCTTGTCTCGCGTCGATTGGAACACGATGCGTTTTCCATCCGGCGACCAATAGGCTTCCGCGTTTTGTCCGCCGAAAGTCAGTTGCTTCAGATTCTTCAGTTCGGCGCCCACCGCCGCGCCGCAGAACAGAATGAGGATCAGACTGCGCATCATGAGATCACTTGCGTCCTTCGTAGAGATTGCGTCCTTCCACCAGCGCCCGCATCTTGCCATCGGCGACGCTGCGCTGCAGCATCCAGAATCCGCAATCCGGATGAATGTAATGCACGCGGCCCGCGCCCAGTACCTTCTCGGCATGCTCAATCCGCTCGGCGATCAGCGATGCTGTCTCAATCCCGTTATCCTTGATATCCACAACGCCAAGCCCGAGGCCGATCTTCGGATCCAGATCGCGGAAGGCCTCCAGTTCGCCAAAGCCACGGCGCGCGAACTCCAGCACCAGGTGATCCACCTTCAGCCCGTTGAGGAACGGCATCAGGTCTTTCCAGAATCCCTTTTGCACGGACTGTCCGCCGTAGTTGCCGAAACAGATATGCACGCCACGCGTATGCCGGATGCCGTCCAGCACATGGTTGATCGCCGCCAACGCCCATTCGCGATCTTCCGGGTGTCCGCTGATGTTGGCCTCATCGATCTGCACAATCTCGGCATCGATACGCTGCATCTGGGATCGCAGGACGTCTGCAATCGCCATCGCCACCTTGTCGCGGCCACCGTAATGCCTGTCCGTAAGCACTTTGGTCAACATGTGCGGACCCGTGCAGGTAAACTTCAGCGGCTTCGCCGCCAGAGTGCGTGTGAACTCATAATCGCGCGGCAGGTTCAGCACACCTTCGCCGATCGGCCCGTACACGATGCCCGCCGGATCGGTGCGATACGTCATGCCCGCGTCTTTGCGAAACTCGTCGATGTCGCTCACCGAAAAGCGGGAGCGGATCCCGTCCATGCGCGTGACGAAGTAGTCGATCATCCCGTTCGTTTCGGGGTGCGAGGGATCGAAGCGGTTCAATTCGCCGTCCGCGATCACATCGATTCCAGCCAGTTCCTGCGTCTTCAAAACCACCATGACGGCGTCGCGCAAAACCGTGCGGCTCGTGTTTCCGAGGAGCCAATGCGGTGTGGGATAACTGCCCACGACTGTAGTAAGAATTGCCATAGAGGGGGTCTTATTGATGTTAGCGTAAGCTGGTAGTATGCCAAAAGCAGGCTTCATGCTCGGGGTATTCTTGTGCCTGCTTCTGCTCTGCCCGGCAAGCGCGGAATCGGATTTCAGCGGCAAGGTAATCAGCGAAACAGGCACCCCGGTTAGAGGCGCGCGCATCACGTTCCGCGGCCCTGGTGAACCACTTCACGCCACCTCTGACCCAACCGGCAGTTTCACAGCCGGGATCCCCGCCGGAACTTACGAAGTCACCGTCGAGCGCGAAGGTTACTTTCTGCTGAAGCGCTCCGGACTCACCGTCAACGGGGGTAGTGATGAAATCATCTTCACCCTCGACCGGGTCCGTGAAATCATCGAATCCGTCAATGTCGATGCCAATCCTGGCGCGGTCGACATGGATCGCACCACTCCGCAAATCAGCCTCTCCGGAAGCGATCTCCTCAACGTTCCCTACCCCTCCAC
Organism: uncultured Acidobacteriota bacterium; assembly: GCA_937952345.1. Classification (GTDB taxonomy): domain Bacteria; phylum Acidobacteriota; class Terriglobia; order Bryobacterales; family Bryobacteraceae; genus CADEFT01. The sequence goes on along the minus strand of CALFYN010000705.1, from coordinate 1,469 downwards.
CAATACGCTGCGCAATGCCTTTCGCATCATGCCCGGCATGGTGGAAGACGGCCGCGGTGGAGTGCATCTCCACGGTGGGGCGGAGGAGCAGACGTTGTACACCCTGGAAGGATTTCAGATCAACGATCCGCTCACGGGCAAGTTCGAATCCCGCATTAGCGTCGAGGGCGTGCAGTCGCTGGAGGCCACTGGCGGCCGTCCCGCTGCGGAGTTCGGCAAGGGATCCTCGGGCGTACTCGCACTCCGCTCGCGCAGCGGCGACGACAAACTGCGTTACTCCGCCACCAACTTCGTGCCCGGCATCGAACATCAGAAGGGCTGGCTGATTGGAGGCTGGACCCCGCGAGCCAATCTTTCCGGCCCCTGGAAGCGCGGCCGCGCCTGGTTTTCCGATAGCATCGACCTGCAGTACACCAACACCGTCGTTCCCGAACTGCCGCAAGGCGCCGACCGCACCGCAAGCTGGCGGTTGAATAATCTGCTGCACAACCAGATCAATCTCACGCCGTCCACCATCCTCTCCATCGGTTCGCTGGTCAACTTCTGGTATGCCCCTCGCACGGGCCTCACGGCCCTCAATCCGCGCGAAACCACCGTGGACCGCCGTTCCCGGCAATACTTCACCTATGCCCGCGCGCAGAAGTACTTCACGCGCGGCGCCGTGCTGGAAGTGGGCTATGCCAACAACCGAACCTTCGCGCGCGAAATCCCGCAAGGCGAGGAGTTCTACGTTGTCACACCCTTCCTGCGCAAAGGCAACAACTTCCTCGACGCCGTGCGCAAGGCGGGCCGCGATCAATGGCTCGCCAGCATGTTCTTCCCTTCCTTCAGCTTTCTTGGCGGCCATCAGTTCAAGGGCGGCATCGACCTCGACCGCCTCAGCTACAGCCAGGATGCGCGCCGCACCGGCATTGAGTTCGCCGACGTGAACTTCAATCCCGTGCGCCGTACTGAGTTCCGTGGCAACGGCGCGTTCGGCAGCACGAACTTCGAAGCCTCCAGCTACATCCAGGACAGCTGGCGTGTGCGGCCGCATCTGCAATTCGAGTTGGGCATGCGCTCCGATTGGGACCGCCTGCTGCGCAACTGGAATTTTTCGCCCCGGCTGGGGTTCGCCTGGATGCCGAAGGGCCTGGAGCACACCAAGATCTCCGGCGGCTTCGCCCGTATCTTCGACGCCACCAGTCTTCGCGTGTTCACCCGTCCGTTCGATCAATATTCCGTATCCACTTACTTCTTCCCCGACGGCTCGAAGGCTCGCGGGCCGGCACTCGCGCTCTACCGCATCGACAATGCGAACCTCGCCAGCCCTCGCTATCACAACTGGAACCTCAGCTTGGAACAGGAACTGCCGCGCCAGATTCAGCTCCGCGCCAACGTCACCCGCCGCCGCGGCAGCCGTGGATTCACCTACATCAACGGCCTGCAGTGCGACTGTATCGAACTGCCCCGAGAGTTCGATGGCTTCG